>NZ_JAZHYP010000010.1:0-101598 GCF_039650365.1 Mariniflexile soesokkakense
AGCCCGTTAGCGCCGATGGTACTGCATTGTGGGAGAGTAGGTCGTTGCCTTTTTTAATCCTCAACATTTATTTGTTGAGGATTTTTTTTGTGGTAAACCTTATGGATGCTAAAATACCTGACAGCCACTGGCTGTCCTCCTTTTAATTTCAAATATGGAAAAATGAAGGGTTTTTTTGTTTTTATAGGGTTGTCAATTACGCGAGTTTAAAAACGATTCTATCCAATAAACTAAAAACCTAATTACTGCTATTATATTCAGCATTTGTTTCATCTATTTTCCATGAGATTTCTTACTTTTAAGCCACCACATTATTGGTAATTAAATTTATGGCTTTATTCCAAACTTCTGTATTAAAAACATATCTGTCACAACAAGATCATTCTTTAATAGAACGGGCTTATAAAAAGTATATCAAGTATTTTCATAATCCTGTTATTCAAGAGAATATTAAAAACTCTAAAGAAGAACAGTATCAAGCTAAATTTTTAGACGAACTTTTTGTAAATATTCTAGATTACACTTTAAACCCAAAGCCAAACTTTAATATTACCACCGAATTTAAAAACCAAAAAGGAGCGGGTAAAGCAGATGGCGCTATTTTAAAAAATAATACCGCTGTTGGTGTTATAGAATTAAAAGGCACCAATACCAAAGATTTAGAAAGTATACGTAAACAAGCGTTCGATTATAAAGCCAACCAAAAAGGCTGTGTATATGTGGTTACTTCTAACTTTGAAAAGCTGCGTTTTTATATTAACGATGCTACCGAGTTTTTGGAGTTCAACCTGTTTCAATTAGCTCCAGAGGAATTTGCGTTATTATACCTGTGCTTGCAAAAAGATAACATTTTAAATAATTTACCACTTACAATAAAAGAAGCTTCTTTGGTAGAAGAAGATAAAATTACCAAACAATTTTATAATGACTATTCGGTATTTAAGCGCGAACTTTATAGAGATTTGGTAAAACGTAATGCCAAACGCTTAAAACAAAACGTTGCCGGTTCAGGTACGGTAGATGATACAGATGAACTTAAAGCACTCGAAAAGAACGTTAAGCTTTCTCTTTTTAAAAAATCTCAAAAGTTAATAGACCGTTTTCTGTTTATTTTCTTTGCAGAAGATAGAGACTTATTACCACCAAACAGTACCATACAAATTTTAGACAAGTGGAAAGCCGACATCGATTTTGGTGATGAACGCCCACTATACAACCTTTTTAAACAATACTTTTATTTTTTAGATGAAGGAAGAAAAGGCACTGCCTCTAGAGCTGAGATTTACGCGTACAACGGTGGCTTATTTAAACCAGACAACATTTTAGATGATTTGGAAATTGATGATGCATTGCTTTACAAACACACCTATAAACTGGCTAAATACGATTTTAGCAGTCAGGTAGATGTTAATATTTTAGGACATATTTTTGAAAACTCGTTGAATGAAATTGAAAGCGTTAATGCCGAAATTGAAGGTGGCGCGTTCGATAAACAAAAAAGCAAACGTAAAAAAGATGGCGTATTCTATACCCCAAAATACATTACCAAATACATAGTAGAAAATACTGTTGGTAAACTCTGCCAAGAGAAAAAAGAAGCATTAGGTTTTAAAGAAGAAGCCTATTTCGAGCTTAAAAAAGGCACACACCAAAACACCAAAATACAACTGTTGGACGTGTTGGATACCTATAGAGCATGGCTTTTGCAAATAACCATTTGCGACCCAGCATGTGGTTCTGGGGCATTTTTAAACCAAGCGTTGGATTTTTTAATAAAAGAACACCGCTACATAGACGAACTTAAAGCTAAAGTATTGGGCGGAGGCCTTATTTTAAGCGATATTGAAAACACCATTTTAGAAAACAATATTTATGGTGTAGACTTAAACGAGGAAAGTGTAGAAATTGCTAAACTTTCGCTGTGGCTACGCACTGCACAACCACGCCGAAAATTGAACGATTTAAGCAGCAACATAAAATGTGGCAACTCGCTAATAGACAGTAAAGCGGTTGCGGGCGATAAAGCCTTTAATTGGGAAACGGAGTTTCCTAAAGTGTTTAAAGCAAAAGATACGAGGGCGTTTCATATTACAACATCTATACACGATAGCAGAACATCGGAACGGATGGTTAAGTATAAAGCCAGAGAGCGCAGAGATAATGGAACTAATCCTTATCCGAATGTTATTTATTTTACACCAGAAGGTGATTTATTAATTACCCAAACCATAGCGGAAATTGTTAAAGAAGATTCATTAAAAGTACTGGCTTATAATATTTGTGCAGACCATATACATCTGTTATTGGTATGTGAAGAGGCAGAAATACCTGGTATTATGCAAAAGGTTAAAGGCAGAACATCTTTTGTGGTAGGGCGTTCAATGGAAGTACCCAAGGGGCTTAAGCCCCTTGGGATTGAGGATAAAACACCACTTTCCAAGGAGATTGAGCCCATTGAAATAGGGGAAACTACACAAAATGAAAAGCACAAACCTTTTTGGTCTCAAAAGTATTATACCAAACCAGTTGAGACCCAAGCACATTTGGCAACGGCAATTGCCTATATAGAACACAACCGAAGCAAACATGAACTCCCTCAACATTCTAGAGCTATAAACGATATTATTGATGGCTTTTGTACCACACTTGATGATGCCTTTAAAGACCAAAGTAAAGGTGGTTTTGATGTGGTGATTGGGAATCCACCTTATGCTGGAAGAAGTTCTTCCATAAACGAAATTGAAAAAAAGTATGTAAAGCAAATGTATTCAACTTCTGAAGGTAAATTTGAATTATATCAATTATTTATAGAAAAATGTTTATCACTGGCAAAACCGAAGAATAGTTATATTGCACTTATTACTCCACAAACTTGGCTATCAATAATCCAAGCGACAAAATTAAGAAAATTGGTTCTTTCTAATAATGAATTATCGGAGATTGTTTTTTTGGGAAAAAATGTTTTTGAAGATGCGTCAGTTGATTCAATTGTTTTTATAATTAGCCTTGGAATAAGTAATAAGAACATAGATTTTTTACTATCAAGGGCTTTGCTAAATGAAAGCACGAATATTTTAAAAATAGACTATGATAAAATAGAAAAAAAGACATTTACGGTTCCAATAAGTAGTGATAAAGATTCTACAAAAGTTGTTTTAAAGGCAAACACAGATAGTATAACTTTAGAATCTATTGGGAAATGGAGTGATGGAGTGAAAGTAGTTGGTCCTGCAAAATTATTTGCTTTTCAAAATATTAAAGTTGATGAATCATTTAGTCCAATGCTTTTAGGGAAAGATATAGACCGTTACATTTTAGAATGGAGTGGTTTGTATTGTTGTAGAGATAAGGCCAAAATTGAGAGTCATAAAGCCACTGATATTAGATTAAGAGAAGAATCAATGTTCTTAAGACCTAAAATTCTGATTCGAAAAACAGGTAACCAAATCGTAGCTACTTTAGATAGAAGTAATTATTTCCACGAACAAAGTCTCTTTAGCTTTGGTATCGAAGATGATAAATTTCAATTAAATTCGCTTTTAGCAATTTTAAATTCAAAACTCGCCAATTTCTTATTAAGGGAAAATGCGTTTTCAAGGAAAGAAACATTTCCTCAAATAAGATTACATTGGTTAAAGGAGTTCCCAATCCCAGCGTCTTTGAATTCTGTAGAACTTGAGAATTCTGTTGACAAAATTCAAGATAAGTTTTTTCTATTTAATCAAAGTATAAAACAATTTGTAAAGTACCTTGAATCACAAGTCTCGAATCTTTCAACTAATAAAAAACTCGAAAACTGGCACGAATTAGACTTTTCAGACTTTATAAACGAACTCAATAAAGCCATTAAAAAAGAAGGCGGTACAGCACTAACTAAAAAAGACGAGTTTGAATGGTTAGAACTTTTTGAGGATAACAAGAAAAAAGCCCAAACGTTGCAAACCCAAATTACCCAAACCGAAAAAGAAATAGACACAATGGTTTATCAATTATATGGTTTAACTGATGATGAAATACAAATTGTAGAAAATAGTTAATAACGTAAGTTCGGTATAACATGAACTGTTTTTTATTCGATTATAAGAAACTTAAATTGTTTTTTGTCAGGTCGAGCGCAGTCGAGACCTAAGAAATTTACTATTATCATAAACCTTTCGACTGCGCTTAAGGTGACATACGTTGAATTTATTGGCTTTTTCTATGATATCAATAAATTTTATATCGAACTCACGTTTAATAGCATTTTTTAAAGAAACTTTATTAAAACAAAAAAACACAGTACACCAAAACTTCTCAATTTTTGTTGATTAGAGTTTGCAAGAGCGATAGAAGTGATATCCTTTTTATGGTTTAAAAAGAAAACTTTGTTTGAGTTAAGTCTATTAAATAGCAGATTAGTATATGGTTTGGTTTTGGTAATACGTAATAAAAAGATTTAACGGATAGCGCGGTTTTTATTTTTCATAAAAACTTGCCATAATAATTCTTAAAAATTGTTATAAAACAAAAAATCCCGTAAACTTAAAAGTTTCGGGATTTTTTTGTGGTACCTCCAGGAATCGAACCAGGGACACAAGGATTTTCAGTCCTTTGCTCTACCAACTGAGCTAAGGTACCTCGCCAAAGCGGTTGCAAATATATATTGATTTTTGTTATTCAGCAAGATAAATTTACAAAAAATGTATCTTATTTTAAGTTTTTTTATTTTGTTGGGCACATGTGTTTTATTATCAATATAATAAGTTAAATGCGAATAGATATTATTTATCGTTTTGTAAATTTGGACTTTTATAAGTATTATGAATTTAATTATTGACGTAGGAAATTCTTTTGTGAAATTAGCCGTTTTTGATGGCGGCAAGATTAAGCACACAGAAATAGTTGAGCTGAATTTAATTTTAGAGCGTATTAAAGCTATTAAAAGCACATTTAATACTATTAAGAAAACCATTGTTTCATCCGTTGGTGCATTAAGTGAAACAGATATTAAAGTTATTGGTTTGTACTTTAATTTATTAATTTTGAATTCTAATACAAAACTGCCTTATACGAGTCTTTATAAAACACCCAAAACATTAGGGGTTGATAGAATAGCCCTTGTAAGTGCTTCTGTTAAAAACTATCCCAATAATAATGTACTTATTATTGATGCAGGAACTTGTATTACCTACGATTTTATAAACAATAGAAACGAATACCTTGGTGGCTCTATTTCTCCTGGCTTGCGTATGCGTTACAAATCGCTGCATAATTTAACGGCAAATTTACCGTTATTAAATACGGAATTACCAAATAGTATTATTGGAAATTCAACTAAATCATCCATACATTCGGGCATAGTTCATGGTGTTTTAAAAGAAATGGACGGAGTTATAGAGGAGTACAAAGAAAAATATTCAGATTTAACAGTTATTTTAACAGGAGGCGATAGTAATTTCTTGTCTAAACAATTAAAAAGTAGCATATTTGCCACTTCTAATTTTCTTTTAGAAGGACTGAACTTTATTTTACAATTTAATTCAAACGAATGATTAAAAAACTTGTATTGGTTTTTATTGCAGTTTTTGCAGTTAATAGTTACGCACAACAGGGGACTGCCTCACCTTACTCTTTTTACGGTATTGGTAGTTTGAAATTTAAAGGTACAGTCGAGAACCGAAGTATGGGGGGGTTAAGTATTTATACAGATAGTATACATATTAATTTAAGGAACCCTGCAGGGTATGCCGGAAAAAACCTTGATATGTTGGGGGGGGAAAGCAGGCCCGTAAAGTTTACTGTAGGAGGCACTTATTCTGATGTGAATTTAAAAAGTAATTCAGGAACTGCAAAAGCGAGTTCAACCACGTTTGATTATTTAGCACTATCTGTACCAATAGGGAAATTTGGTTTTGGTTTTGGTTTATTGCCTTACTCGGCAGTGGGTTATAAACTAGAATCTTTGGATGCTAATTATAATGATGGAAGAATATCAAACAGGTTTAAAGGTGAAGGCGGGCTAAACAAGGCATTTTTAGGCTTAGGGTATCAAATTACAGATGGACTAAGCGTTGGTATTGATGCGCAGTACAATTTTGGGAATATTCAAAACAGCAGTATAGCCTTCTCTTACGATGATGATGGCAATTTTACACAATATCAAACTAGGGAAAATAATAGGTCTGATTTAAGTGGATTGAATGTAGATTTAGGATTGTCATACAAAACCATGGTAAGCGATAATTTAGAATTGGTTTCTGGGTTAACATATACTCCTAAAAGTAATCTTGCTTCAAAAAACGAAAGATCTATTTCAACAGTGATAGTTTCATCTACAGGAACAGAGACCGTTTACAATACTGTTGGAACAGATTTAGAGGCGTTAGGATTATTAGAAACTGATTTGGTGTTACCATCTAAATTCTCGATAGGAGCAGGTATTGGTAAACCAAGAAAATGGTTTGTTGGTGTGGAATCTGAATATCAAAAAACTAGCGATTTTTCAAATGATTTATATACAAGTACAGCTGTTAAATATGAAAATGCAACATCGGTATCTATAGGAGGGTTTTACATTCCTCAATACAATTCATTTACAAGTTATTTTAAACGTGCCGTTTATAGAGCGGGTATACATTTTGAAAACACAGGTTTAAATATAGAAAATGAATCGATAAACGAGTTTGGCATGTCTTTTGGTGTAGGATTACCGGTTGGTAGTTTTTTCTCTAATGCCAACTTAGGTTTAGAACTAGGAAAAAGAGGGACAACAAACAGTAATTTAATACAAGAGAATTTTATAAATTTCCAAATAAGTTTATCTTTGAACGATAGATGGTTTCAGAAAAGAAAATATGACTAACAGCGTAACATTATTATCATGAAAACAAGAATTACAATATTACTAGCAGCATTATTTATTGGTTTAAATATAGGGTTTGCACAGCAAGATGAAGAGTGTATGACAAAACTTTCTATATTCCATGAATATGTGAAGGCTAAAAATTACGATGCAGCTTACCAACCTTGGATGGACGTAAGAAGTAAATGCCCTAAGTTTAATAATGCCATATATGTTGATGGTGAGAAAATTTTAACAGATAAAATTGAAAAAGCTACAGGTGCAGATAAAGCAACCTATATTAATGATTTAATAAAGCTTTGGGCAGAAAGAGGCGAGCATTTTGCTAGTAAAACCCCAAAAGGTGAGTATGGTGCACAAACGGGGCAATTAATGTACGACAATAGAGCGCTATTAAAAAAAACGAATGAAGAGTTGTATGCTGCTTTTGATACCGCATACAAATTGGACAAAAAAACATTTACGAACCCACAAAGTTTGTATACTTATTTTTCTTTAATGGTTGATTTGTTTGATGCTGGTAAGAAACCTGCTGAAGATTTATTTAATAAATATGATGATATAGTTGAGAAAGTAGAAGAAGAAGTTAAAAACTACTCTGAAAGTCTTAACGTACTTATTGAAAAAGAAACTGCAGGTACAGAGTTAACTAGTAAAGAGTCTCAATATAAAGCGTATTACGAAAGTTATTTGGCGGCTTACGATCAAATTTCTGCGGGTATAGACGAAAAAATGGGTACCAGAGCAAACTGTGGTATATTAATTCCGTTATACCAAAAGAATTTTGAAGAGAATAAAGGGAATGCTGTTTGGTTACAAAGAGCTGCGGGAAAAATGTCTGAAAAAGAATGTACAGACGATCCATTATTCTTTAAGTTAGTAAATGCTTACCATGAGTTAAGTCCATCGGCTAATTCGGCATTTTACTTAGGGATTTTAAAAGATAAAGAAAATAAATCTAACGAAGCAATTGCTTTTTACAAACAAGCTATAGAGTTAGAAACCGATAACTTTAAAAAGTCAAGTCTTAATAATAGAATTGCTTTAAAACTTAAATCTAAAGGAAGCTATTCACAAGCAAGAACGTTCTTTAGAGAAGCATTAAGGTTAAATCCATCAAACGGACGCCCTTATCTGTCTATTGCAGCTATGTATGCAGCAAGTGCTAACGATTGTGGAGACACTAATTTTAATAAAAGAGCTGTGTACTGGTTAGCGGCTGATGAAGCTCAAAAAGCAGCACGTGTAGATTCAAAATTATCGGGTGCATCGGCACAATCTGCAGCAAACTATTTATCAAAAGCACCATCAAAATCTGATATTTTTACCTGTGGTTGTTCAGGTCAAGTAATTAAAATTGGTTGTTGGATAGGCGCTTCGGTTACTGTGCCAAAAATTTAATGAAAAACATAAGTTTATATAATATATTAAACATAGTCATCCTTTTTGTGATGACTATGTTTTTTTCATGTAACGACAGTTTTGACCAGGTTCAAAAAATAGGTGTTTCCGAAAATGAACCCATTGGTATAGCCGAAAATATTAACTTAAAACATACCGATTCCGGTAGGGTTACCGCCAATTTGTTAAGCCCTAAAATGCTGGATTTCACTAATAGAGACTTTCCTTATAACGAGTTCCCAGAAGGTATTACCTTAAATTTATTTGACGAACAAAATAAAAAAAGTGTTGTGGTTGCCAATTATGCTATTGTTTATGACCAAACAGATCTTTTAGACTTGCAAGGAAATGTTATTATTACAACTGCGGATAATAGGGTTTTAAAAACCGAACAATTATATTACGATCAGAAAAAGGAATGGTTGTTTACCAATAAGCCGGTGACATTTAAAACCGAAACCGATATTATAAATGGTAATGGTTTTGATTCTAATTCTAAATTTACCAATGCAGAAGTGCTAGAGGTTACCGGTATCATTACTGTAGGAGATTAATTTTATTCAAATTAATTTAAAAACCCCCATTCTTCAATTTTAATTATCTTTACAAATAAAATAAACACATGAAACATCCAAGGCAAGTTTTTGCTTCCCAAGGGAATAATTATGCTAGGATGTACCGTGTGACCATTAAAAAACAAATAAAAAACACATGAAATATTCTAAAATTTTTCAATACGCCTATTTGGTTTTTGCTGCACTATTTATTTATGATGGCGTTACAAAATGGAATGACGGCACTAATAGTGCTTATGTTTCACTTGGGTTGGCTGCATTAGCTGTTTTTATGTATTTCTTTAGAAGAAAATTTGCTAAAAGATACGATAATACTAATAAATCAAAATAAATGAGTATTGGTGTCATCATCATTATTGTATCATTAATTCTATCTGCCTTCTTTTCGGGTATGGAGATTGCTTATGTGTCTTCAAACAGAATTCATATTGAAATTGAGAAAAAACAAGAAGGTATCCTATCAAAAGTTTTAACCAAGCTTACCGCAAAACCCTCAAAATTTATCGCAACCATGCTTATTGGAAACAATATAGCACTGGTTATTTATGGGTTTTTTATGGGCGATTTGTTGGTTGATTGGTTTCAATCTATGGTACCAACATCATATGGTTTTTTAGACTTAATGTTAACCGACTTTAGTTTGTTGTCCCAAACCGTAATTTCTACACTTGTTATTTTGATTACTGCCGAATTTTTTCCTAAAGTATTTTTTCAAATATATGCCAATTACCTAATTAAAGCACTGGCAATTCCTGCTTATGGGTTTTATATGCTATTTACTTTTATCTCAGATTTTGTTATTTGGATTTCAGATTTTGTGTTGAAACATATCTTTAAAACGGAAGGTGACCAAATACAACTGGCATTTACTAAGGTGGAATTGGGCAATTACATTAGCGAGCAAATGGAATCGGTAGAAGCACATGATTATGTAGATTCTGAAATACAGATTTTTCAAAATGCTTTAGAGTTCTCTGAAGTTAAAGCCCGTGAAGTTATGGTGCCCCGTACCGAAATAACAGCTATAGAAATTAACGATTCCATTAAATCGCTCAATACGCTGTTTACAGAAACAGGTTTTACCAAAATTTTAATTTATAAAGATACTATTGACGATATTTTAGGCTATGTACATTCTTTTGAGCTGTTTAGAAAACCTAAAAACATTAAAGCAATGATGCTTCCAGTAGAATACGTTCCTGAAACAGTTCTTATAAAAGATGTACTTAATGTACTTATTAAAAAAAGAAAAAGTATAGCTGTGGTTTTAGATGAATACGGAGGTACTTCTGGTATTATGACGGTTGAGGATATTGTTGAAGAGCTGTTTGGTGAGATTGAAGATGAACATGATACAGTTGATTTAATAGAAGAGAAACTGGAAGATGGAACCTACACATTTTCAGCACGATTGGAAGTTGATTATATTAATGAAACCTATAAGCTTAACCTTCCAGAAAGCGAGAATTATGAAACTTTAGGGGGGTTAATTGTAAACCATACCGAAGAAATTCCTGCACAAAACGATGTGGTAAAAATCGATACGTTTGGTTTTACGATTTTAGAGGTATCTAATACTAAAATAGACCTTGTGGAGATGAGGATTTTAGATGAAAATTAATTTTTGATTTACGATTTACTGATTTTTGATTTACGAATTTTAAAGTCTCAAGTTATTAATTTTTCTAAAAACCATAATTCTAAAATCGTAATTCATAAATAAAGAATAACGCTTTTATTATTAAATAGAAAATAGTATTTTCGCCCACGATATTTTGTCAAGTAACAATTGGCAACCAACTTAACAACAGATTTTTTTAAAAAATAATTTCAAATGGCAGTTTTAAATAAAATAAGACAACGTTCCCTATTCTTAATCATTGTAATAGCGTTAGCGTTATTTTCTTTTGTATTAGCAGATTTATTTAAAAGCGGTAGTTCGTTTTCATCAAGTTCTCAAAATGTAGTTGCAACCATAAACGGTAAAGACATTACCCGTGAAGACTTTATGCAGAAAGTTGAAGCAGCACAACGTCAAGCAGGACCAAGTGCCTCTAATACGCAAATTATTAACCAGGTTTTTGAACAGGAAGTTAGACAAGCCATTATGGAAAACCAGTTTGAAAAACTAGGTATTTCTATTGAAAAAGACCAAATGAGAGATGCTTTAAAATCGGCATTAGGTACCAGTCCTGAGTTTTTAAATGAAGCAGGAGTGTTTGATGAAAATAAATTAAACGAATATATCGCCAACTTAAAAGAAACCTCTGCGGAAGGTTACCAAGCTTGGATAAACTACGAAAAATCTATCGCTGCAAACACTTTGCAACAAAACTACTTTAACATGGTTAGAGCGGGTTTAACAGCAACACTTAAAGAGGGTGAATTAGAGCATAAATTGGAAGGTAATAAAGTTGATATTCAATTTGTTCAAATTCCTTATTCTTCAATTGAAGATAGCAAAGTAAAAGTTTCAACTTCTGATATTTCAGATTATATAAACAAACACAAAAAGCAATTTGAAGTAAAAGAGTCTAGAGATATCAAGTTTGTTCAATTTAATGAAGTCGCTTCAGAGGTAGACGAAAATACTATAAAAGCAAACTTAAAAGGGCTTTTAAAAGACAAAGTAGAGTATAACGATGTTTCAAAAGCGAACGAAACAATTATTGGTTTCTTAAACACTACCAACAACGAAAGTTTTGTTAATAACAATTCAGACATTAAATTCGATAAGCGTTTTGTGTTTAAATCTGCAATGGCATCAGCAATTGCCGATAGTATTTTCAATTTAAGTGAAGGCCAAACTTACGGGCCATATAAAGAAAGTGGGTACTATAAAATTTCTAAAGTAGTAGCTGTTAAACAAATACCAGATTCTGCAAAAGTAAGACATATTTTAATTCCATTTATTGGTTCTCAAAGTGCAACTCCAGAAGTTAAGCAAACTGAAGCGCAAGCTAAAGTCACTGCCGATAGTTTATTAGCGGTTTTAAAAGGAGACCGTAGTAAGTTTCCAGAATTGGTAACAGCATTTTCATCTGATCAAGGAAGTGTTCAAAACGAAGGGCGTTACGATTGGCATGCTTACAATTCTATGGTGCCAGAATTTAATGATTTCGAATTTGAAGGTAGCGTAGGTGATTTAGGTGTAGTAAAAACAGTTTTCGGTTTTCATATTATAGAAATTGAAGGACAAAAAGATAAAAAAAGAGCGGTACAAGTTGCAACACTTGCCAGAAAAATAGAGCCGTCTGAGGCAACTGTTGATAAAATATTTAGAGAAGCTTCTAATTTTGAAATTGCTGTTGAGAAAAAGGATTTTGAAGCGGCTGCTAAAGAGAAAAAGTACGAAGTACGACCTGTAAATGGTATGAAAATTTTAGATGAAAACATACCTGGAGTTGGAAGCCAAAGACCTATTGTTCGTTGGGCTTTTGAAGATGGTGCTAAAGTTGGCGATATTAAACGTTTTAACATACCTAATGGGTACGTTATTGCCCAATTGGTTGCAAAGCATGAAGAAGGTTTAATGTCTGTTGAAGATGCAAAAGCTACGGTTATGCCAATTGTTCTTAAAGAAAAGAAAGCGGCATTAATTAGAAGTAAAGTGTCTGCAACTACATTAGAAGCGTTGGCTAAAGCTCAAAATACTACCGTGCAAACAGCATTGGCTGTTAACATGAAAAACCCAATGATTACAGGTGCGGGAAGAGAGCCTTTAGTAGTAGGTGCTGCCTTCGGATTAAAAGAAGGGAAAACTTCTAAATTAATAGATGGTGCTAATGGTGTTTTTATGGTTAAAGTTGTAAAAGTAACACCAGCAGTTAAATTAGATAGCTATCAAGCAGTAGCAAATAGAGTAGAACAACAAAAATTGAATGTAGTTTCTTCAAAACTTTATAATGCATTAAAAGAAACTGCTGACATTGAAGATAACAGAGCTAAAAATCAAATTCAATAAGACTTTTTCAAGTAGAAAATTTTTAAAATATTTAAAAAGGAGCAAATTAAGTTTGCTCCTTTTTGTTTGGATAAAGTTTCGCTTAAAATTTTAGGGCAATGTCTAGAAAAGATTATAAAAAACTAATAGGTTTATAAAATTGACCATCGATTAAAAATAACACTGTTTTGTTATTAAATTATAAACCTTAGCTACTTATTAGATTTTAAAAATAATAAGTATAATGTCAATAAAAACTAACAACACAGCAGTGGGAGGTATCATACCGCCCATGGTAACACCCTTATTATCCGACAATCTTTCATTAGATTCAAAAGGGGTGAATAACCTACTAGAACATATAATTGCTGGTGGCGTACATGGGGTGTTTGTTTTAGGAACTACAGGAGAGTCAACAAGCTTGAGTTATAAAACAAGAGAAAAGCTTATTAATGAAAGTTGTAAGATTGTTAATGGCAGAATTCCTGTTTTTGTAGGCATTACAGATACATCTATTGAAGAAAGTATACAATTAGCATCCATTGCAAAAAAAGCAGGTGCTTCATACGTAGTGGCAGCACCACCATATTATTATGGTTTAGGTCAGGAGGAATTATATAAATACTATTGGAGACTTGCATCCTCACTTCCTTTGCCACTTTTTCTGTATAACATGCCATCGCATACAAAAATAAATATTGATGCAAAAACAGTAGTTCGTTTGTCTGAACATTCCAATATTGTGGGTTTAAAAGATAGTTCTGCAAATACGGTTTATTTTCAAAACTTATGTTTTTTATTGAAATCCAAACCAGGTTTCTCGCTAATTGTTGGGCCTGAGGAAATTACAGCCGAAACCATATTAATGGGAGGAAAAGGGGGTGTTAATGGTGGTGCTAATATGTTTCCCAAACTTTATGTAGCTTTATACAATGCTGCCATAGCTAAAGATTTAAAACGTATTGAAGAATTACAAGCTTTAGTAATGGATATTACAACTAGTATTTATACGTTAGGGTCTTATGGCTCTAGTTATCTTAAAGGTGTTAAAGGAGCTTTGTCTGCTTTAGGGATTATACAATCTCATATCGCCCCGCCATTTAGTTGTTTTGATGAAAAGGAGATGAATGAAGTTGTTAAAAACATCAAAAGAATTGAAATAGAATTGAACAAAGTGTTATAATTATTTGCAGTTTAAAACTAACCAATTTAAACTATTTAAAAAGCCGATTTCTATATAATACCTGCCTACATAACTAAGTAAAATTGAATTAATGAATACTATTGATCTCATCGTTTTTTTTGTTTATATAGGTGGTATAGCACTTTTTGGGGGTTCTTTTTTTAATAAAAACCGAACATCTTCATCATATACCACTGGTAATAACGATATACCTAGCTGGGTTGTAACCATGTCTATTTTCGCAACTTTTGTAAGTAGCATTAGTTATTTGGCGTTGCCCGGAAATGCATTTCAGTCTAACTGGAATGCCTTGGTTTTTAGTTTATCGCTGCCTATAGCAACGCTTATCGCGGTTAAATATTTTGTGCCATTGTACCGAAAAATTAATAGTCCTTCAGCTTATACCTTTATGGAACAGCGTTTTGGGCCTTGGGCACGTATTTATGTTTCAGTTTGTTATTTATTAACCCAATTGATGCGTATCGGTACTATTTTGTATTTGCTGGCACTAACCTTGAATGCTATAACAGGTTGGGACATTGCCACTATTATAGTATTTACTGGCTTAATTGTGGCAGTTTATTCCATGCTAGGCGGTATTACTGCGGTGTTATGGACAGATGCTATTCAGGGTATTATTTTAATAGTAGGAGCTTTGGTTTGTATTGGTTTTATGTTTTTCAGTATGCCCGAAGGGCCTTTGCAAATATTCAGTATAGCTACTGAGAATAATAAGTTTAGTTTAGGAAGTTTCGATTTAGATTTAAGTAAACCAACGTTTTGGGTGGTTTTGGTTTATGGGGTTTTTATAAATCTTCAAAATTTTGGAATCGATCAAAATTATGTACAGCGTTACATGGTTTTAAAATCGGATAAGGAAGCACAGCGTTCAGCGTTAATTGGAGGGTTAATTTATTTGCCAATTTCGGCATTATTTCTCTTTATTGGAACGGCTCTTTTTGCATATTATAATTCGGCAGAAGTGCTTCCCGAAACATTGCAAGATATTAGTAAAGCCGATAGAGTATTTCCTCATTTTATTGTGAGTGCGCTTCCTGCTGGAGTTACCGGCTTAATGATTGCGTCTATTTTCGCGGCAGGTATGAGTACCATTTCTACAAGTTTCAATAGTTCCGCTACTGTATTTCTAACCGATTATTACAATAAATATTTTAAGCAAGACGCAAGTGATAAACAACGTATGAAAGTGCTTTATACATCATCATTAATAATAAGTGTTATAGGAATAGGTATTGGAATTGCCATGATTAATGTAAAAAGCGCCTTAGATGCTTGGTGGAAATTATCTTCAATTTTTAGTGGTGGTATGTTAGGGTTGTTTCTTTTAGGCATATTTACTAAAACCAAATATGTGAAAGGCGCTATTGTTGGTATGATTTCGGGTATATTAGTTATTCTTTGGTTAACTTTTTCTGAAACCATTTTTGGAAAAGATGCAATAGGGGCATCATTTCACACTTATTTAACCATAGTATTTGGAACCATTGCCATTTTTCTAGTTGGCTTTTTTGTGTCGATGCTTATGCAGCCTAAAAATCAACTCTCTTAATTTTAATATTGAATAAACTATATAAAGATGAATTTTAAAAACTTAATAGGGCATCTACCTAAAATAGGCATTCGTCCTGTAATTGATGGCAGATTGGACGGTGTGAGAGAATCGTTAGAGGTTTCTACGATGAATATGGCAAAAATAGCAGCCGATTTCTTGTCTAAAAATTTAAGACATGCCGATGGCAGTCCTGTAGAATGTGTTATTTCCGACACCTGTATAGGAGGTGTTGCCGAGGCAGCAGCTTCTGCCGATAAATTTTCAAGAGAAGGGGTTGGTGTTAGTTTAACGGTAACACCTTGTTGGTGCTATGGTAGCGAAACCATCGATATGGATGCAACACTTCCAAAAGCCATTTGGGGTTTTAATGGTACTGAACGCCCTGGTGCTGTGTATTTAGCGGCAGCTTTGGCAGGACACAACCAGAAAGGCATTCCTGCATTTGGTATTTATGGTCGAGATGTTCAGGATAGCAACGACACGAGTATTCCTGAAGATGTTCAAGAAAAACTATTGCTTTTTGGAAAAGCGGGGTTAGCAGTAGCTACTATGAAAGGTAAGTCGTATTTATCAATGGGTTCAGTGTCTATGGGAATTGCGGGTTCTATTTTAGACCCTAATTTCTTCGAAAGTTACTTAGGCATGCGTTGTGAAAACATCGATATGTCTGAATTCATTCGTAGAATTGAACAAGAAATTTATGATAAAGAAGAATATGGAAAAGCCTTAGCTTGGGCAAAAGAAAAATGTAAAGAAGGCAAAAATTACAATCCATCAGAAAAATTAAAATCGCGTGAAGCCTTAGACAAAGATTGGGAATTTGTTGTGAAAATGGCAATAATAGGTCGCGATTTAATGATTGGCAATCCTAAATTAAAAGACATAGGTTATGCCGAAGAAGCTTTAGGTAGAAATGCCATTTCAGGAGGTTTCCAAGGGCAGCGCCAATGGACAGACCATTTCCCGAATGGCGATTTTATGGAAGCCATTTTAGCCTCGTCTTTTGATTGGAATGGCATCCGCCAACCCTTTATGTTTGCTACCGAAAACGATAGTTTAAATGGAATTTCCATGTTATTTGGACATTTACTAACAGGTGCAGCGCAAATTTTTAGTGATGTGCGTACCTATTGGAGTCCAGAAGCCGTAAAGCGCGTAACAGGACACACTTTAACAGGAGATGCTGCAAATGGCTTTATTCACCTTATAAATTCAGGAGCCTCTGCTTTAGATGGTACGGGGCAACAAACCATAAATGGCAAACCAGCCATGAAACCTTGGTGGGATATCACCGAAAATGAAGTCGAAAAATGTTTAGAAAACACTACTTGGGGACCAGGCATGTTAGAGTATTTTAGAGGTGGCGGTTACTCATCAACCTTTAAAACCAAAGGCGATATGCCCGTTACCATGTGTCGTATTAACATTGTAAAAGGTGTCGGACCGGTACTACAAATAGCCGAAGGCAAAACCATAGAACTTCCAGAAGATGTTCATAATACCATTAACGAGCGTACCAATCCCACATGGCCTACCACTTGGTTTGTGCCAAATTTAACTGGTAAAGGTGCATTTAAAGATGTGTATAGTGTTATGGCAAATTGGGGAGCGAATCATGGTGCGTTCACATATGGGCACATTGGCGCCGATTTAATTACACTGGCATCTATGTTACGAATTCCCGTGAATATGCATAATATTGATGAAGATAAAATTTTCCGTCCTAGTGCATGGGCATCGTTTGGTATGGACAAAGAATCGTCCGATTATAGGGCATGCGCAACCTATAAAGCACTTTACGGATAATATATTTTGGGCGTTACCACAAGGGGCGGGCTTTACGTTACAAGTCCTCGCTCCCCCGAAGCGTCGGGGTCGCTGCGGGCTTTCCACTGCAATCCCTAACGCGACCAAAAAAAGAGACTGTCTAAAAAGTATTATTTTATGTCATTGCGAGGTACGAAGCAATCTTTAAGTTATTGAAAATCAATAAACAGATTGCTTTATTACGTTCGTAATTGTAAAGGTTAAGTAATGACAACTTATTTTGACTTTTTAGACAGTCTCTTTTTGGGCTAAATAGAATTTATAAAAAATCACAAAACCATGCCATCATAAGGAATCACAATGTCAAACCCTTTTTCTTTAAAATAAGCAATTGGATTTTCTGCCGAAGTTGCTAAAATAAAATCGCCACCCCAAGCACCAAGACTTTTTATACTTCCATTAAAATCATTAAATAAAAGAGATTTAACTGTTTGCTGCTTGATGATTTTTGAAATAATAGTTTCATGTTGATTCATTAAATAATCAAAATCCATCAAACTAGAACATTCAATAATTTTGTTGGTAATATTATTAATTTCAGAAATTGAAGAAGCAATATTACCTTTATTCAATTTATAATTCGCAATACCATCACGACTGTTTTGCTTTTTGTTTAAATAGACAAAATAGATGTGTTCTTTAAAACTTGGATTGAAATTTACTTTTTCAATAATTCTCTTTTTGTCATTTCGAGCTTCGCGAGAAATCACATTATTAAGTAATTGATACGTTATTGGGAAATTGTTTTGTGCACAAGCAATATCATATCCACTACCACCAAAAGTTTTTTCTAATAATTTGTTAGCATCAACATATGCCCAATTCGCTATATTATTTATTAAGGTTGAAGAAGTTCCCAATCCCCAATTTCTAGGAAACGTTAAATGTGTTGAAATTTTAAAACCGTTTTTTGAGTTTAAAAAATCTGGATTCAATGTTTTTACAGCCTCTAAAATTTGAATGATTCTTTTTGAAACGTCATTGCGAGGGTTTTTAAAACCCGAAGCAATCTCATCAAAAGAAAATCTGTCTTCAAACCAAATATTTCCTTTTTCATCAAAACTTTGCCAAACAATTTTAGATTCGGTTATCGTTTCAATTTTTAGGGATTGCCCAAATTTTGTAGGTAATGCGAGTGATGAAGCACCATCAAGCACTACATATTCACCTGTAATTAAAAGTTTTCCGTTACTATAAAACTTCTGCATTCGTTAATCGTTAATCTTCATTCGTAAATTCTCAATAGCTTCAAAAACAGCACTGTGCGTTACAGAATTCAATTTAAAATATTCGGTTAGGGTTTCTTTTTCAGTATCTGTGGCGTTAAACTGATTTAAAATATTCATTAAGTGCATTTTCATATGCCCTTGTTGAATACCTGTAGTTGTAAGTGAGCGTAAAGCGGCAAAGTTCTGTGCTAAACCTGCAACGGCAACAATTTGCATGAGTTCTTTGGCTGTTGGGTGGTGCAATAATTCTAATGATAATTTTACCAAAGGATGTAATCCTGTAAGTCCTCCCACAGTTCCTAATGCCAATGGAATTTCCATCCAAAAAGTGAATATGCCATTTTCAACTTTAGCATGAGATAAGCTACTGTATTTGCCATGTCTTGAAGCGTAGGCATGCACACCGGCTTCAATTGCTCTAAAATCGTTACCGGTAGCTAAAACTACGGCATCAATACCATTCATAATACCTTTATTATGGGTAACGGCTCTGTAGGGTTCAACTTCTGCAATATTTACAGCTTGTATAAATTTTGTCGCAAATTCTTTAGCAGAAATAGTTTTATCTTCATTTAAATCTTCAACCTTACAACTTACTTCGGCACGGACTAAACAATCTGGAACATAGTTGGAAAGTATGCTCATTACTATTTGAATGATTTTTTCCTCAGCTGAAAATGCATTAAAACTTAAAGCTTCCGTTTTAAAAGTTTTTGCAAATTGTTCTAAACAGGAATTTATAAAATTCGCACCCATGGCATCTAAAGTTTCAAACGATGCATGCAGTTGGTAATAACCTTTTATGTCTTGAGTTTTGTCACGTAATTCAATATCTAAAATACCACCACCGCGCTTTTCCATGTTTTTGGTAATGGGTTTAGCATCGGCAATAAGTTGGGATTTAATGTGGTTGAAATAATTTTTGAGTGTTTCAGGATTTCCATAATACATAAAATGTACTTGCCCTATTTTGTTGGTAGAGATTACTTGGGTTTTAAATCCGCCTCTATCCATCCAAAATTTGGCTGCTTTACTGGCTGCGGCAACTACCGAACTTTCTTCAATAGCCATTGGTATGGTATACAATTTTCCGTTTATTAAAAAATTAGGCGCAACGCCAAGTGGTAAATAATAATTGGTAATGGTGTTTTCAATAAACTCGTCGTGTAATTGTTGAAGCTTTTCGTTGGTATTCCAGTACTGTTTTAAAACATTTTTTGTTTCTTCAGCATTAGAAAAGTAGGTTTCAACCATCCAATCAATTTTTTTGGATTTTGATAGTTTAGAAAAACCAGAAATAGAGGCGCACATGAGTTTAGGTTTAATTATTAGACAAAGATACTACATCCTTTTTTTATAAGAATCTAGTTGTTTTTATTTGTTAATGTTTAGTGTTTTTTAAAGAATTTTTAGTAAACTTGAAAACTTTTAACAAAACCGCAACGATTGATTGAAATTAGCAAGATTATTTTAATGCAATAAGGTTTTGTTTTTTAGGCTATAAGCTTTAATTAATAACAATTATATGTCAGATTCTACTATAAGTAAACCAGAACAGCAACAAATATTTGGACATCCGAAAGGGTTATTTATCTTGTTTTTTACTGAAATGTGGGAGCGATTTTCATTTTATGGAATGAAAGCTCTTTTGATTTTTTATTTAACTAAGTATCATTTATTTACAGATGTTGATGGTAATTTATTAATAGGAAGTTATGCTGCTTTAGTTTACGCAATTCCTGTGGTTGGTGGTTTTTTGGCTGATAAATATTTGGGTTTTAGAAAAGCTATAGTTTTTGGGGGTATTATGCTAGTTTTAGGGCATGCTGGTATGGCTTATGAAGGCAATGCAGCTACACAATCGGTTACAGGTGAAATTGTAAGAGATAATTTTGCGCTTCAAGTATTTTATTTATCCTTAGCTTTTATCATCTTGGGGGTAGGCTTTTTAAAAGCTAATATATCGTCTTTAGTAGGAGAATTGTATCATGAAGGTGATAAACGTAGAGATTCTGGATTCACTATATTTTACATGGGAATAAATCTTGGGTCATTTTTGGCTACCATCATTTGTGTTTGGTTAGGAGAAGCCTATGGTTGGAGTTATGGGTTTGGTGCAGCTGGTGTTGGTATGTTTTTTGGATTGTTAACGTTTATATCAGGTAAGAAACATTTGTTGGGTAAAGGAGAGTCTAATGTGCCAGAATTACTAAATAAAAAAACGATAGGTATTAAAAACGAATGGCTTATCTATGGCTTAAGCGTGTTGGCAACTTTAGTTGTTTGGCAAATGGTGCAGAGTCATAGTGTGGTTCAAAATTTATTGATAATATCAGGTGCTGCTTCGTTTGTTTATATTGTTTACTATGCAGTAACACAGTTAGATAAAGTGGCAAGAGAGCGATTAATAGCTTTAACTATTTTGATTGTTTTTACTGTTATTTTTTGGGCTTTATTTGAACAGGCTTATACATCATTAAACTTATTTGCAGACCGCATTTTAGATAGAGGAGAAATAGCAGCTGGAACTTTCTTAAGCCTAAATGCTTTATTTATTATTTTGCTAGCACCAGTTTTTGCTTGGTTATGGGTAAAACTTGGGAAATATAATCCAAATACAGCAGTAAAATTTTCTTTGGCATTAATGCTGGTAGGTTTAGGTTTTGGCTCATTGGTGATGGGAATAAATGCTTCTGAAATGGGTAAGGTGGCTATTTACTGGTTAGTAATAACGTATTTTTTACATACCTGTGGAGAACTTTGTTTATCACCTGTAGGATTATCGGCAGTAACAAAATTATCACCAGTCAAAATTGTTGGATTTATGATGGGTGTTTGGTTTTTAGCCACAGCTAGTTCTGAATTTATTGCATCTATTTTAGCTAATATAGCATCTGTTGACACCACGAATGGTCAAGCACCAGATTTAAGTATAGCAAAACAGAGTTATCTTAAACTTTTTGAATATTTATTCTATACAGGGTTAGGTTTTGGGGCATTACTTTTAATACTTTCACCAATAATCAAAAAGTTGATGCATGGCGTAGATAAAGAATTAAATAACTAGATATTATGACTGAGAATTCAACCGATCAATTTTTTAAAAGTACCGTTTTAGGACATCCAGCAGGTTTATTTGTATTGTTTTTTACCGAAATGTGGGAACGTTTTTCCTATTATGGAATGCGTGCATTATTAGTGTTGTTTTTAACAGCTTCATTATTAGATGAAGGTTGGGGATGGCCACGTGAACATGCCATGGCATTATTTGGTTCTTATGTGGGGTTAGTGTATCTATCAACGATGATGGGTGGTTATTTTGCAGATAAAATAATTGGATTTCGTTGGGCAGTAGTAGTTGGAGCATTATTAATGACCTTGGGTCATGCCTCTATGGCTGTTGAAACTCAATGGTCAATTTACTTAGGGTTAGGGTTATTGGTAATAGGTAACGGCTTTTTTAAACCCAACATGACATCTATTGTTTCAGAAATGTATAAACATAGACAAGAGAAAAAGGATGGGGCTTATACCATTTTTTACATGGGAGTTAATGCAGGAGCATTTTTAGGAATTTTGCTTTGTGGTTATTTAGGTGAGCGCGTAGGTTGGAGTATAGGATTTGGATTAGCGGGTATATTTATGTTTTTTGGATTAATCCAGTTTTGGCTAGCTCAAAATATTTTTGGTGATATAGGATTGAAACCTATAAAAGAGGATAAAAACTCAATTGAATCAAAAGATACTGATAAAAGAGTTCCATTTACTTCGTGGCAATTAGGATTGATTGTTCTAATGGTGGTTTTAGGATTGTTATGGATTTTAAATGCACCAACAACAACAATTTCTAATGGAGAGGTTAATGTGTTTTCATTTTTAGGTAAAAATGGAAATAATATAGCAATAGTAACTGCTCTTGTTTTATTTCTAATACTGCTAATTTATAGATTTACGCAATATTCAAAAATAACAAGAGAGAAATTAATTGCCGTTACTTTTTTTGCGCTCCTGTCGGTTTTCTTTTGGGCTATTTTTGAACAGTCACCAGGAACTTTAACCATTTTTGCTAGAGATTATACCGATAGAACTTTAGATGGGTCTTCAGCTACTATATTTAGAATTGTAAATGCGTGCATGACTATTATCCCTCTTGGAATTATTACTTGGGTTTTGTTCTTGCTTTTTAAGCAAACATTTGTCAAATATAGATGGGCGAATTTGGTTTTAAGTCTAAGTTTTGTAATCGTTTGGGGTATTGCTATTTGGATGTTATTAGATCAATTAAATGATAAAGAGCTTGAAATTCCAGCGTCTTGGTTTAGTGTTTTAAATTCCTTGTTTATAATAACATTAGCTCCTTTGTTTTCAAAATGGTGGGAGAGTAAATATAATCCTTCTGCAAACGGAAAGTATGGTATTGGTATGTTTTTACTTGCATTAGGAATGGCATGTGTTGCTTTTGGGGCTATGGGCATAGAACCTGGTGCCAAAACAGCTTCCGTAAGTATTATTTGGTTGATTTTGGTGTATTTATTCCATACTATGGGAGAACTATGTATCTCACCAGTAGGGTTGTCTTATGTTAGTAAATTAGTGCCAGCGAGAATGATTGCATTTATGTTTGGCGTTTGGTATTTAGCTATTGCTATTGGAATGAAAGGAGCTGGCGTATTTGGTGAAAATGTTGATAAAATTGCCAATGAAAATGGTATCAGTTATTTTTTCTGGATATTGACAATTATATCTGTTATTGCTGGAGTAGTAGCCATTTTATTTCAACCTATCATTAAAAAATTAATGCACGGAGTTCGTTAGTCGAATAAAAAGTTAAAAAATATTCAAAATGCGCCGTTTTTGGCGCATTTTTTGTAAGTTCGATATTAGTTTTTGCAAAAAGTGAATTATGAAGAGAATTTTATATGTATTAATGTTTGCTGTTTTAGCATCTGTTAGTAGTGTAGCACAAGAGATAAATTGGGTGACGCTTGAAAAAGCGATGGAACTTCAAAAGAAAAATCCTAAAAAAATAATGATGGATGTTTACACCAGTTGGTGTGGACCGTGTAAAATGTTAGATAAAAATACATTTCAAAATCCAGATGTGGCGAAATATGTAAACGCAAATTATTATGCTGTTAAGTTTAATGCTGAAGGAAATGACAATGTTGCTTATAAGGGTAAAACATTTTCTAATCCAGGATATAAGCCAGAATTAGCTAATAGACGTAATTCTTCACACGAACTGTCTCGCTATCTACAAATTCAAGCATTTCCAACCATTGTTTTTATGGATGAAAAAGGAGATGTTATTGCCCCTATAAGAGGGTATCAAACACCAACACAATTAGAATTGTATTTAAAAATGTTTAAAGCAAATGAGCACACAAGTTTAGATACACAAGAAAAATTTAACGCTTATTACACAGCTTTTAAACCAGAGTTTAAGGGCTAAATATATTCTAAGATATTAGGTTGAGCCTTTCGTTGAGCTTCGCTCACTACCTTCAAAACAAAATGTATTTTGTTTTGAAGCAATGCTCATGGTAAGCTAAAGTTGAAACCTGAATTTTAAATCAATACTCAATAACAAAAGCTCCCTTTTTGCTCGTTTGGTGAAATGGGAGCTTTCTTTTTTTGCAAATAGCTTCCCAATGTTCTATGTACGACTTATAATTACTACCATCAGCAATAATGTGCTTTGGTTGGATGGAATCTATTAAACGATTCAAATTAATTTTGGGAGATTGTCTTAATAAAACATAATCTGGTTGAAACGATTTTATGTTGTAAACACCTAAACTATCCACTACTAAAACCTTTTTGTTATTGAGTAAGTAGGCGGATTTAAACACGTCTTTTTTAATGATTTTAATATGGTTTCCAACGGTGTAATCTTTAACTATTTTATTTTTTGATTCAGTTATACTGTCAAAATCAGAGGCAATAGTAATTTTATTATTTGAAGTATTTCCCAAAAGAGAATATCTACTTTTATGAAATACAATAAATTCATTTTTTGGTCTTTCATAAGTGGTGTAAATAATAAGGCATTGTCCAATTAAAATGGTGATTAAAAATAATTTTAGCGAAGCATAATTTCGTTTCATATAAAATCTAATCAGTGCTATAATAAATAGGTAAGAAACAAAAACGTATAAAATACTAAACGGGATATCTTTAAATAGAAACGATTCCTGTTTAGAAACCCATCCCACAAAAGCATTCATAAAACTGATAATGTATCCGTAAATGGTTGCTAAAAATTGAGGCAAAATATTTAGAACAGATAAAAGCATTATTGCTATTCCATAGCCTAAAATAATTCCTAAAAGTGGTATGATAACCAAGTTCGATAGAAAAAACAAACTAGGAAATTGATGAAAATAATATAAACTAAGAGGAATAATACCAAATTGCGCCGAAACAGTTACAGTTAGTGTATGCCAATAAAATTTTATAATTCTATTTTTAGGGTTCCATAATTTGTACAATAATGGGTCGATAGCAACAATAGCAAAAACTGCTAAATAACTTAATTGAAACCCCACATCGAACAAAAACATAGGTTTAAAAAGCAGGATAACAAGCATAGATATAAATAGCGTGTTATAAATGTTTGTTGGTCTTTTTAAGTTCAACGCAATGGCTACAATGCTAAACATGGTTACGGCTCTGGTTACCGAAGCAGTTAGACCTGCGATAATGGCAAAACTCCACAAAATCATTACAAGTAGAATGGTTTTAATAAGAATACCATATTTAATACGTTCTATTGGTTTTAAAACATATTGTAAAATCAATAAAATTATACCAATATGTAAGCCCGAAATGGCTAAAATATGTATAGCGCCAGCATTCGTATAGCTTGTGTAAACTTCTTCGCTAATATCTTGTCGTTGCCCCAATAAAAGTGCATTTATAATGGCTAATACATCTGGTTTAAAATGGTGGTTTTTTAGCTTTTCATTAATGTGATTTCGGATGTTGTTAGCTATTCCAAATAGAGTTGTTTTATCTGATTTTACTTTGAAAAGAGATGTTTCCGAAGTAAATATTTGATGATAGATAAATTTTTTTTCTAAATAGGTTTTATAGTTGAATTGATTTGGATTTAACGGATTTATTAAATCTTTAAATGCTGTTTTGCTAATAAAAATAGCGTCTACGTTTAAAGGTTTTGTGAACGAGTCTTTTTGAATGTTCAAAAGCGATTTTCCTGAAACTTTAGTGCTGTTAGCTTCTAATAAATCAATAATGTATTTGTCGTAGTAAGTGCCTGGTTTTAAAACCTCCCGAATTCTAAATGTGATGGTTTTTAAAGAGTCTTTTTCTCTTGAAAGTTGATGGGTATAATGCTTAAAGTGATTTTTTTCGTTGTGAAGAT
This sequence comes from Mariniflexile soesokkakense, assembly GCF_039650365.1. Lineage (NCBI taxonomy): Bacteria > Pseudomonadati > Bacteroidota > Flavobacteriia > Flavobacteriales > Flavobacteriaceae > Mariniflexile > Mariniflexile soesokkakense. The sequence continues at coordinate 25,957 of NZ_JAZHYP010000010.1, forward strand.
TGGTTACAAGTATTCCAACAAAAATCATCGTAATAAAACTGAAAACACCAAACCAAACAGTTTTAATGAATTGTTTTCTGGAAACTAAGTAAAGCATCAGTAAAAACACCAAACTTAAACCTGTTAAAAACAAAATTAGATGTAAAGATATACTGAAAAAATAGCCAATAATAATGCCTGTAATAAGACAAATGCTTAGTTTTATTATGGTGAAATTGAGTAGTTGCATAACTACTCTAATATATAAAATATCTTATAATATTCTACGTGCCTCAACAAAGGCATTGTCCCAGTATCTTTCTGATAGTTTAGAGATAATAACACCAGCGTTTGTAGTTGAATGAATAAATTCAATTTCACCATTTTCAGATGTAACTACTAACCCAACATGGCTAATATCGTTTCTTCTGTTAATGGTTCTGAAAAAAAGCAAATCGCCTTCTTGAGTGTTTTTTAAGGAGATTTTTTCGCCTTGTTTTGCCATATCTCTTGAAATCCTTGGTAAAATAATATCGAAGGCTCTGAATGATTCAAAAACCAATCCAGAACAATCCATTCCGTCTCTAGTAGCACCACCAAATTTGTATTTTACTCCACTAAATTGTTTTGCGTAGTCTATAATATCAAATGCTTTTGAGTTGTTGGAGTGATTTTCGTTAGCTTCCGTTTTTATGTTTGAATTTTTAGGTTCAGCATGAGTGGCGTCACTCATTGTCCGTTTGGGTATAATGGTTTTAGAAGACGTTCCTTTTTTTACTACAATGCCTTTTGAAGATTTGCAACTGGTAAAACAAATCGTTATTATAAGTAATATGGTTGTTGTGTTTTTTAAAAACATCATGAAGTGCTAATAGATTTATAAATTAATTTGGCCGTTTTTTCGCTGGCTCCTTTACCGCCAAGAGCTTTTTCCAATTCGTAATAATTGATAAAGATTTTGGAACGCTCTTTTTCATCTAAAATTATTTTGAGTTCTTTTTTTAATCGTTTTTTATTGAAATTATTTTGAATAAGTTCTGTAACAACTTCTTTGTCCATAATTAAATTAACCAACGAAATAAACTTCAAAGTTACAATACGTTTTGCAATTTGGTATGAGATGGCACTTCCTTTATAGCAAACCACTTGCGGTATTTTAAATAAGGCAGTTTCTAAAGTGGCGGTTCCCGAGGTTACTAAGGCAGCATACGAAATACTCAATAAATCGTACGTTTTGTTTGAAATAAATTTTACGTTATTTGATTTTATAAAAGGCTCGTAAAAACTGTAATCTTGACTAGGCGCACCTGCAATTACAAACTGATAATTGGGAAAATCATCAACCAAACTAAGCATTACAGAAAGCATGTTCTTTATTTCTTGTTTTCGGCTACCGGGCAGCAAGGCAATAATGGGTTTGTCGGTTAGTCCGTTTTCTTCCCTAAATTTATATAGGCCAACTTGCGTTCTGTTGGCAATAGCATCAATTAATGGATGTCCAACAAATGTTACTTTGTAATCGTATTTTTTATAAAAAGCTTCAACAAAAGGCAATATCACATACATAGCATCAATATCGCGTTTTATGGCCTTTACCCTAGCAGCTCTTGATGCCCAAACTTGTGGTGAGATATAATAATTAGTTGTAAAACCTGCTTGTTTTGCCCATTTCGCTATGCGTAAATTAAATCCTGAATTGTCAATAAAAATAATAACATCGGGTTGAAAGGCTTGAATGTCGTTTTTACATAATGAAATATCTTTAAAAATTGCAGATAGGTTCATGATTACTTCTGCAAAACCCATAAAAGCCCGCTCTTTGTAATGTTTTACTAAAGTGCCGCCAATAGCTTGCATGAGGTCTCCTCCCCAAAACCTAAAATTAGCATGTACATCTTCATTTAGTAATGCTTTCATTAGGTTCGAGCCATGTAAATCACCAGATGCTTCTCCAGCTATAATGTAGTATTTCATTTTTTATTGTTAGTTCGGGCGCAGTCGAGACTTATTTTTAAAACGCACTAAAAAACCTCTCGCAAGCTGCGCTTTTATCCTCAAATAAAATATATTTTTATTTCCGATAATGCTCGAGGAGACAAGTAATAATTAAAACAACTTAAATACAAAGGTAAAAATAGCTATAAAAATGGTTATTAATAAAACCCCACGCGCACGATAATCTTGTCGCTTTCTAATAAAAACAAAAAAGGCAACTAAATTTAAAACAGCACCTAAACTAATAAGCTTGCCTAAAAAACCTTCGCTAGCAGCTGCTTTTGTTACGGTTATAAAGTCATCACCTTGTCCTAAAAGTGTGGCGATTGCAAATAAGCCAATGCCATTTGCAACTAAGCCGATAAGCATGCCTATAAAAATATCTTTTTTAATCATTTTAAATTCCAAGTATTTAAAGTTTGAATGTAATGATGTGCCGTTAAATCAAACTGAATAGGCACAACAGAGACATAGCCATTTTCCAAAGCCCACTCGTCTGTGTCTTCACCACCATCTAAATTAACAAATTTTCCTGTAAGCCAATAATAATCGCGTCCTTGTGGTGTTTTACGTTTGTCGAATTCTTCCACCCAATTTGCTTTGGCTTGCCTGCAAATTTTTATGCCTTTAATCTGTTCTTTTGAAATGTTTGGAATGTTAACATTTAGTACAATGCCATTAGGTATTCCTTGTCTTAGAACATTTTCTGCAATGGTTTTAACAAAGTCTTTAGTAGCTTCAAAATTAGCGCTCCAAGTATAATCTAATAGTGAAAAGCCGACAGCAGGAATTCCTTCAATACCCGCTTCAATTGCGGCACTCATCGTGCCAGAATATATCACGTTTATAGATGAATTAGAACCATGGTTGATTCCCGACACACAAATATCTGGTTTTCTAGAAAGTTTTTCTCTAATGGCCAATTTCACACAATCGGCAGGGGTACCCGAGCAACTGTATTCTGTTTGTGGGCCATCGTCAATAAAAACCTGTTCAACATACAGTGTTGAATCTAATGTAATGGCGTGCCCCATGCCGCTTTGTGGACTATCGGGTGCCACCACTACTACATCACCAATGGTATTCATTATAGTAATTAAAGTTCTAATACCCGGTGCGTTTATGCCATCGTCGTTAGTAACTAATATAAGTGGTTTTTTTGTCATTTCTTACTAAAAAAAGTATCGCTAAAATACATAAATTCCTAAGGAAATGGGTTATTTATTCAGTTTAACAAAAAATTAGTAGCGATTGCCAGTATTGGCATGGTTTTTTCTTTATTTTAGTAAAAAAATGAAGGGCATTGTTTGAGCCATTGAATATTAACCGAATGAGAACAATTATGAAAAGGAATTATAAAGTACTATTATTATCATTATTGCTAGCCTTTGCATCGTGCAGTTTTACAACCAAAAAATTCAGCAATCCAGATAAAGATAAATTGCTAATTCAGGTAATTACATTTGTATTAGAACAAGGACATTTTGATCCGATTGTTTTAGATGATACGTTTTCGGCAGAATTATTTAAAGATTATTTAGAAATAATAGATCCAGTGAAACGCTATTTCTATGAATCTGATTATAAGGATTTTGAAAAATATAAATTAACAATAGACGACCAGCTTAAAGCAACCGATATCACCTTTTTTAATGTGGTGCACGAACGTATGCTAAAACGTATTGAAGAAGCTAAAGAGATTTATAAAGAAGTGCTATCGGAGCCTTTTGATTATTCAACGGATGAAACTTTCAATACCGATTACGAGAATAGTGGCTTTGTAAAAAACAGAAAAGAACTAAAAGAACGTTGGAGACTACAACTTAAGTTTTCTACACTTTCAAACTACGATGATTTGTTAGCACAAGAAGAGTTGGCTAAAAAAAATGACCCTTCATATGTTATGAAAACCGATAAAGAGATTGAAAAGGAAGCCCGTGAATCTACTTTAAAATCGATTAATGTGTATTTCAATGATAATATTGATGATTTAGAACGTGAAGATTGGTTTGCTATTTATGTAAACACCATTGTAGAAGAGTTCGACCCACATACGTATTATTTAGCACCAAGAAATAAGGAAGATTTCGACCAGCGTATGTCTGGTAAGTTAGAAGGTATTGGAGCTAGACTACAAAAAAGAATGGACTATATAAAAATTGTGGAATTAATTTCAGGAGGCCCTGCTTGGAGAAGTAAAGAATTAGAAGTTGAAGATGTTATTTTAAAAGTAAAACAAGAAGACGAAGCATTTCCAGTAAATATTGTTGGGATGCGTATTAATGATGCCATAAAATACATTAAAGGACCAAAAGGCACCAAAGTAACATTGACAATTAAAAAGGTTGACGGTACTATTAGAGATGTGGTTATAACCAGAGATGTGGTCGAATTAGAGGAAACTTACGCTAAATCATCGGTTGTTAAAAAGGATAATATGACTTTTGGAATAATTGATTTGCCGTCGTTTTATGTTGATTTTCAAGACTATAAAAATATAAATGCAGCTAAAGATGTTAAAGCGGAAATTGAGCGTTTAAAAGCAGATGGTATCCAAGGTTTAATATTAGATTTGCGAAATAATGGAGGAGGGTCTTTGCCAACAGTAGTAGATATGGCAGGTTTGTTTATTAAAGAGGGACCTATCGTACAAGTACGTTCTACAGGTGAAGCTAAAGAAGTGTTACGGGATAAAGATAAATCAATCTCTTGGGATGGCCCATTGGTTGTTTTGGTAAACGAAATATCGGCTTCTGCTTCCGAAATTATGGCTGCTGCCATGCAAGATTATAAGCGTGCCATAATTATTGGTGGCAAGCAAACCTATGGAAAAGGTACAGTACAAAATGTTATCAATCTTAACAATATGCTTAGAAATAATACCAGTGGCGATTTAGGAGCCTTGGCATTAACCACCCAAAAGTATTATAGAATTAATGGTGGATCTGTACAGTTAGAAGGTGTTAAAAGTGACGTGAATGTACCGGGGCGTTTTAGTTTTATTGAAGTTGGTGAAAAAGACAAAGAAAACCCGTTACCGTGGGATGAAATTGATGCAGCGGACTATACGCCATGGGAAAACTATTTTGATTATGATGCAACCATTAAGAAAAGTAAAGTGCGCATGAACCAAAACCAACAGTTAAAACTTATTGAAGATAATGCTAAATGGGTAAAAAGTAAAATTGATGAAACGATTGTGTCATTAAATTATAAAAAATATAAAGCAGGGTTGGAGTTGAATGAAGAGGAAGCAAAACGATTTGATGCCTTAACTAATTATAAAACCAATTTAACCTTCGATTCTACAAAATACGAAAAATCGCTTTTTAATAATGATACCACCGATTTAAAGGAAAAACGTACCCGTTGGCACGAAAGTTTAAGTCATGATATATATATTGAAGAGGCTATCAACGTTTTGGAAGATTTAAAAACAGCGTATCCTATTAAAAAAGTAGCATCTACAACAAAAAGTTAAGTGCTGTATGAGTCATAAATCAAACTCATTAAAACAATTGGCGCTCCAAAAGTTTAAAAGGAACTTTTGGGGCGTTTTTAGTTTTTGTTTTGTAATGCTTGTTGGGTTAATTTCGGTGTTTGCTTATGTTTTTGCACCCGACAGTTCGCAACATGCGAATCAAATGCATTTGGCTATTCATTCCAAAAGGCCGGGGTTTCAAGTAAGTATGCTTACTATGCCATCGCAGTTAGAAACCAATCAAAGTAGTTTTGATAAATTGTTTTTTGGGAAGAAAAATGCCGATACAGAGATTCCTATTTCTGAATATAAAGTTGAAGGCAACACATTAACCTATAAAGAATACGCATCCGATGGGTTGGAAGGTGTTGAAAAATCAATACAAATAACTGAGTTCCCAAATAATTCAGTTGAAACTTTTGTTAAAGAAAAAACATTTCTTTTTGGTACCGATAAATATGGTCGTGATTTGTTGAGTCGTGTTTTAGTAGGTGCCAGAATATCATTTTTTATTGGATTTGTGGCGGTTTTTATATCCTTGATTATTGGTGTATTTATGGGTAGTGTTGCTGGGTATTTTGGAGGTAAAGTAGATGCCATAATTATGTGGGTTATAAACGTAACGTGGTCTATTCCAACTTTATTATTGGTAATTGCCATTACTTTGGCTTTAGGTAAAGGTTTCTGGCAAGTATTTATTGCAGTGGGGCTTACCATGTGGGTTGAGGTAGCGAGAGTAGTTCGTGGGCAAATAATAAGCGCCAAAGAAATGCAATACGTAACAGCGGCACGTGCTTTGGGGTATAACGATTTTAGAATAATTACCAAACATATTTTGCCCAATATTATGGCGCCTGTTATTGTAATTTCGGCCGCTAATTTTGCTGCGGCTATTTTAATTGAAAGCGGACTTAGTTTCTTGGGGATTGGTGCACAGCCACCTATGGCAAGTTGGGGCGCTATGATAAAAGACCACTACAATTACATCATTCTTGGAAAATCTTATTTAGCCATCATACCGGGACTTTGCATTATGAGTTTAGTAATGGCTTTTATGCTTATTGGTAATGCGTTGCGAGATGCCTTGGATGTGAAGGGGTAGTGTGTTTTGTTATTAGCTAACATTATGAGATATTAAAAAATAAATATTAACTTTGGAGAACTAGGTTAGTGCTTTTCATAGGGCCTGTGTTACCTTTAGTTTTTATTTATTTTTAAACAGAAAAGGCTATCAATGTCAGACAGCCTTTCCAATAATTTATTTGTCAAGTTGCTATTAGTTTCCAGCGCTTAAAGAATAACTTCCATCTCCATTGAATGAAGTAATCGTAATAGTAACAGTCCAATTTCCAGGTTCTCCAGATTGAGTAACTCCGTCAATACTGTCAGGTTCAGTTCCTCCGTTCAGAGTTTTGTCAAGTACTACAGTTCCTTCAGAATCAGTAACTACAATATTAAATGTTCCAGTTGCGGTAGCAGTTATGTCAGCATTATAGTCAGCCGTTGCCAAATTGTTAGTCCAATTAATTGTTCGGGACGCATTTCCACCGTTCCCAGTAAAATCACCACCAATATCTCCAGATGGACCTTCGTTAACAGTTATATTCGCAGTTGGTCCATCGTCATCTGAACAAGATGAAAATGTTCCAATAAATATTACCATTGCAGTAAAAATTGTAAGTAGTTTAAAATTTGAGGTTTTCATTTTTGTTAATTTTTGTTATTGATTTTTTTTTTTTAAACAAAATCATTAGAGGATGAAAATTTTAAATTGAATCCAATTGCATATTGTCATTTAACTCATCAATATAATTTAAAACCTCATCTTTTCCAGTTTCGTTGCTCGATGATGTAATAAAGTAATTGGGCATAGTTTCCCAAGTTTCTAAAAGCACGTTTTTGTAGGCTTCAACATCTCTTAAAATGGCATTGGGTTTTAGTTTGTCAGCTTTCGTGAAAATAATAGAAAATGGGATGCCGTTTTCGCCCAACCATTGCATAAACTCTAAGTCGATGGGTTGTGGGTCGTGTCTAATGTCAACTAAAACAAAAGCGGTTACGAGCTGCTCCCTCAAACCAAAATATTGTGTAATAAATTTTTGAAACGTTTTTTTGGCGTTTTTAGAAACACGTGCATAACCGTAACCCGGTAAATCTACCAGGTGCCAATTTTTATTAATTAAAAAATGATTGATAAGTTGTGTTTTTCCAGGTCTACCTGATGTTTTTGCTAAGCTTTTTCGGCTGGTTAGCATGTTTATAAGCGACGATTTACCTACGTTACTTCTGCCTATAAATGCGTATTCGGGCAGTAATCCTTTGGGACATTTAGTCACATCGGAATTGCTCATTACAAATTCAGCCGATTTTATGTGCATCTACTTAGGTTTATGTTTTTTAGATATATTAGATTCTTAGAGCCGTTAGGATTTTAGAATTTAATTAAAGATTTCTTTTTTGTAACCAAGTGTCAAGAATTTGGTTAAACTCGTCTGGGTGTTCCATCATAGCGGCATGCCCACATTTGTCAATCCAAAACAGTTCAGAATCGGGTAAAAGGCTGTCAAATTCTACAGCAACCTCTGGAGGTGTTACATTGTCATTTCTTCCCCAAATAATACAGGTGGGAAGGTTCATTTTTGGTAAATCTTTCGCCATATTATGCCGAATGGCACTTTTAGCAATGGCCAATGTTTTTATAAGCTTGTTGCGGTCGTTTACGGTTTCGTAAACTTCATCTACAATAGCTTTAGTAGCAACAGACGGGTCGTAAAAAACATCTTGTGCTTTCTTTTTGATAACTTCATAATCACTACGTTTGGTATAGCCGCCACCCATGGCACTTTCATAAAGACCAGAACTACCAGTTATAATTAATGCTTTTATTTTGGTGGGGTATTGTTTTGTATGATATAAACCAATGTGACCGCCTAACGAATTTCCTAATAAAATAACTTCATCGTAACCCTTGAATTCTATAAAATCGTATAAGTATTTGGCGAAACTTTTTACGTTGGTTTTTAGTAAAGACATGGTGTAAATTGGCAGCTCGGGAATGATAACTTTATACCCTTTTTGGCTAAAGTATTTAATTACCGAATCAAAATTACTTAAACCGCCCATTAGTCCGTGTAATACTATAATTGGGGTGCCTTCACCAGCTTCAATGTAGCTGTAATTTTTTTCTTTTTTTAAACGATGCGTCATTAATCAGTTGTCATTGCTTTAAAAACAAATATAGTTATTTCATTCATATTTCAATCATTTTATTGATTTTCAAAAATAATATTTCAAAATGAAGATGTTAACAATTGCTGTGTTGTTAAAAAGTGATGTTTAACCTATTGATACTAAGTGGTAGTGGGTATAGTTGCTGTTTAAAAGCATTAATAAATTGTGTTTAGTCGAAAAATTATTAACAAAGTGGTATAAAGTGGTAAAAAGTGGTAAAATTTTCAATATATTTGAAACTTAAACGCAAAAAAGCTCACAAAGCACATTGGACTTATTAACAGGAACATACGATTGTAAAGTGGATGCTAAAGGTAGGTTGATGATGCCTTCTCCGCTAAAAAAGCAACTGTCTTCGGTTTTACCAGATGGGTTTGTGTTGCGTCGTTCGGTGTTTCAAAAGTGTTTGGAGTTGTATCCCATGAGCGAATGGCAAGTACTTATGCAGAAAATGAATAAGCTGAACAGGTTCAATAAAAAGAACAATGATTTTATTCGTCGGTTTACAGCGGGTGTTAAAATGGTTGAGGTAGATGTGAACGGGCGCTTATTGATTCCTAAAGATTTAACGGTGTTTGCTAATATTTCAAAGGATATCGTGGTGGCTTCTGCCATTAACATTATTGAAATTTGGGATAAAGATTTATATGAACAAGCCATTGACGATGCGGCAATAGATTTTGCAGATTTAGCTGAAGAAGTCATGGGGCAAGATGAAGAAGGTCATGGAATATCATAACCCCGTATTGTTAAAAGAAACCGTTGATGGGTTGAATATTAAACCGGACGGGGTGTATGTAGATGTTACGTTTGGTGGTGGTGGGCACAGTAAAGAAATATTGAAACGACTTGGAGAAAAAGGAAAACTGTTTGCTTTCGATCAAGATCAGGACGCTCTTGAAAATGCGATTGACGATTCTAGGTTTACGTTTATAAATGAAAACTTTCGTTATATAAAACGTTTTTTAAGGTTTTATGGTGTGAAGAAAGTAGATGGGGTTTTGGCAGATTTTGGCGTGTCGTCCCATCAATTTGATGTGGCGGAACGTGGTTTTTCAACGCGTTTTGAGGCTGATTTAGATATGCGGATGAATCAACAAAATACACTATCTGCTTTTCAGGTTGTAAACAAATATGAAGAAGAGCAGTTGAGGCAGGTGTTTTTGCAATATGGTGAATTGCGAGCAGCTCCTGCCATGGCAAGATTAATTGTGGAACAACGTGAGGTGCAGCCCATAGTTACGAGCGAAGAATTGAAGGCTGTGTTGAAAAAGTTTTTGCCACCACGACATGAAAACAAAGTGTTGGCTCAAATTTATCAGGCCATACGTATTGAAGTGAATCAGGAAATTGAAGCTTTAAAAGAATTTTTAGAGCAAACGCCAGAGATTTTAAATGAAGGTGGTCGATTGAGTTTGATATCGTATCACTCCCTAGAAGATAGATTGGTAAAACGTTTTATTAGAAACGGCATGTTTGAAGGGGAGCCAGAACGCGATATGTATGGGAATTTTGAAGTGCCACTTAAAAAAGTAAATGGTTTAACAGTGCCTTCAAAAGAAGAAATAAAAATAAACAGTAGGGCAAGAAGTGCAAAGCTTAGAATTGCCGAAAAAATATAATTAGAAGTGACTAATCGGAGTTGAAGCCGAAGTTTAACTATGAAAACAAACATCTATAAAATATTAAAAGGCACTTTTTTGGTAAGTGATGACTCTTTTAAAAATTGGAGGTTTATCATATTTATTTCGGCTTTAGCTATAATAATGATTGCGAGTTCGCACAGTGCAGATAAAAAAGTTTATGAAATAGCACGATTAAAGAATGAGGTAAGCGAAATGCGTTCGGCCTTTATAGATGGGCGTTCCAAACTAATGAAATTAAAAATGGAATCGAATGTGATGGATGTTATGAAAGAAAAAGACATAGCGCCATCGGTAATTCCGCCAAAAAAGATAAAAGTAAAATCTCAAAAATAAGGCAAAAACTTAGTGATAAACGAGAAAAGCATATTAAACCGATTGTATTTTGTAGCAGGATGTATGTTCGTCTTTGGGCTTGCCGTAGTGTTTAAATTGGTTAGTGTTCAATTCTTTCAAGGCGATAAATATAGAGCTTTGGCTAGCGAACGTGTTATAAAAAATGTTGTGATTCCTGCTAATAGGGGTAATGTGTATTCTGTAAAAGGAAATTTGTTGGCTACATCCATTCCTAAATATGATATAAGGTTAGATGCAATAACGTCAAGTTCAAAAACTTTTGAAAAAAATGTAAGGCCTTTAAGCGATTCGCTTTCAAAATACTCAGGTAAACCATCTAGTTATTATCAGAATGAGATTAGAAAAGCGCGAGCCAATAAAAACAGGTACTATTTAATTGCTAGAAATGTAGGCTATTCTGATTATATCCGGTTACGCAATTTTCCATTATTGCAATTAGGTGCTTTTAAAGGCGGGCTAATTGTAGAGCAAACCACAAAGCGTGAGCATCCTATGGGGGGTATTGCTCAGCGAACCATTGGTTATGAACGTATTGATGAAAATGGCAATGTAACAAGACCAGGTATTGACGGTGCTTTTGGGGTGAAATATTTAAGAGGTGTAGATGGGCAACGAAAAAAACAACAAATTGGCAAAGGGCAATGGAAACCCTTGAACGATGCCAATGAAATTGATCCTAAAAACGGCTATGATGTTTATACAACCATTGATGTGAATATTCAAGATATTGCACACCACGCACTTTTGGAGCAATTGGAAAAATACAAAGCAGACCATGGCTGTGTGATAGTAATGGAAACTAAAACAGGTGAAGTTCGTGCCATTTCAAACTTAGGAAGAAACAATGATGGCTATTATTACGAGCGTTTAAATTATGCAGTTGGAGAATCGCACGAATCTGGTTCTACATTTAAATTAATGGCTTTGACGGCAGGTATTGAAGACAAAGTTATTGATACCAGCGATGTGGTTGATACCGAAAATGGCGTTATAAAATTCTACGGAAAATCGGTTCGAGATTCGCATCATGGTGGTTATGGTAAAATTACGGTATCTAAAGCGTTTGAAGTATCGTCAAATACAGCTATTGTAAAGGCCATTGATAAAGCCTACGGAAAAACACCTAGCAAATTTGTAGATAGGTTGTATGCTATGAATCTTAACAAAGGTTTAGATCTTCCCATTATCGGTGAGCCAAAACCTGTTATTCCAGATCCAAGAATAAAAAATGGACGTTGGAGTGGTATTGCTTTACAGTGGATGGCTTATGGTTATGGCGTATCGTTTACTCCGCTTCAAACACTAACGTTTTATAATGCTATTGCTAATGATGGCGAAATGGTAAGGCCTCAATTTTTAAGAGAGGTAAAAGAGTTTGACGATGTGGTAGTGCCATTTAAAAAGGAAGTGATAAATAAGCAAATTTGTTCAAAAGAAACGGTTTTAAAAGTAAAACAATTACTTAAAAATGTAGTTGACAAAAGACACGGAACAGGGCACAGGTTGTATTCTGAAAACTTCTCTATGGCAGGAAAAACAGGTACCTGTCAAAAAGATTATGCCAACAAAGATAAGTTGAGTTATATCTCATCGTTTGCGGGTTATTTTCCTGCTGAAAATCCAAAATATTCATGTATTGTGGTAGTTCATGAACCCGATAAAAGTGTTGGGTATTATGGTGCCGATGTATCGGGTCCTGTATTCAAAAAAATAGCTCAAAAAATATTTACCGATACACCCATTACAGACGAGGTAAAATCATTAAATGTTAGGGTAGCTTCGGTAGAAACAGAATATGAAAATTTTTATAAAACCGCGCAAACATACAAAACTATTATGCCAAATGTGGTTGGTTTGCCTGCTATGGATGCTTTGGCGCTATTGGAAAATATGCAGGTGAAAGTTAAAGTAAAATTAGAAGGAAATGGTATTGTTAAAAAACAATCCATCGAACAAAATATAAAGCTAAAGAACAATCAAGTCGTCATTTTATCCGCTTCATGATAACATTAAAGGACATATTGTATAAGGTCACTATTAACGCTGTAGCAGGTTCTACTGGTGTTGGTGTAACTGCTATAGATTTCGACTCTAGGAACATTAAGAGTGGTTATGTGTTTGTTGCTATTAAAGGAAGTGTTTCAGATGGTCATAAGTTTATCGATTTAGCTATAAAACAAGGGGCGGTTGCTGTGGTTTGTGAAGTCTTGCCTGAAAAATTAAGTGATGGAGTTACCTATGTTGAGGTAGATAATACCAGTAAAGCTTTGGCAATAATGGCTTCAAATTATTATGAAAACCCATCAGAGAATTTAAAGTTGGTTGGTATTACAGGAACCAACGGAAAAACTACAGTTGCCAGTTTGCTGTATCAATTATTCAAAAAAGCAGGGTATAAAGTAGGTTTATTGTCTACTGTGAAAATTATGGTTGATACTAAAGAATATAAGGCAACCCATACCACACCCGATTCTTTAGCTATTAATAAGTATTTGAAATTGATGAACGCAGAAGGCGTTGAGTTTTGCTTTATGGAAGTGAGTTCTCATGGTATTCACCAATCTAGAACAGAAGGTTTGCGTTTTGAAGGTGGTATTTTTACCAATTTAACACACGATCATTTAGATTATCACAACACATTTGCCGAATATCGTGATGTAAAAAAATCATTTTTTGATGCCCTTCCAGAAAAAGCATTCGCGCTAGTAAATATAGACGATAAGAATGGTTTGGTTATGTTGCAGAATACCAAAGCACGAAAATACAACTATGCTTTAAAAAGCTATGCAGATTATAAATCTCAAATTTTAGAAAACCAATTTGGTGGTTTATTGTTGAAGATAAATGATGCCGAAGTATGGACGCGACTTGTAGGGAATTTCAATGCTTACAATATTTTGGCAATCTATGCTACTGCGGAATTGTTAGGTCTTGAAAAGGTAGAGATTCTGCGTTTAATAAGCGAATTGGAAAGTGTAAGCGGAAGGTTTCAGTATGTTATTTCAAATAAAAAAATTACCGCTATTGTTGATTATGCACATACGCCTGATGCTCTTCAAAATGTCTTAGAAACTATTAACAGTATCCGTACTAAAAACGAAGAGTTAATAACAGTTGTAGGTTGTGGGGGCGATAGAGATAAAACCAAACGGCCTAAAATGGGACATATAGCAACGGCTTTAAGTACCAAAGTGATTTTTACTAGTGATAACCCACGAAGTGAAGAGCCGGAAGCAATTTTAAAAGATATTGAAAAAGGGGTAGAGCCTCAAAACTATAAAAAAACAATAACTATTATTGATAGACTTCAGGCTATAAAAACAGCCTGCCAAATGGCGCAGCCAAATGATATTATTTTGATTGCAGGAAAAGGGCACGAGACTTATCAAGAAATAAAAGGCGAACGTTTTGATTTTGATGATTTTAAAATAGTACAAGATTTTTTAAACCAATTAAGTAAATAAAAAAGTTGTCACCTCGAGCGCAGTCGAGAGGTTTTAATAAACAATAACAATAAACAATAACCAAATGCTGTATTACCTATTTGATTATTTAGAAAAACAATTCCAAATTCCTGGAGCATCTCTTTTTGGCTTTATAACCTTTAGAGCAGCATCAGCTATGATTTTATCATTGTTAATCTCTACTATTTACGGAAAACGTATCATTCGGTTTTTGCAAAAGCAGCAAGTAGGAGAAACCATTAGGGATTTAGGATTAGAAGGACAAAGTGAAAAAGCAGGAACACCAACCATGGGTGGTATAATTATCATTCTAGCTACGCTAATTCCTGTATTTCTATTAGCTAAGTTAAGCAATGTTTATATCGTATTGCTAATTGTTACAACGCTTTGGATGGGAACCATCGGGTTTATTGATGATTATATTAAAAAATTCAAAAAAGATAAAGAAGGGTTAAAAGGGCGCTTTAAAGTGTTGGGACAAGTAGGTTTGGGAATTATTGTAGGCACAACATTGTATTTTAGTCCATATGCAACAATAAAGGAGAAGTTGCCTTTAGAGGTACGTCAGCAAATGGTGGCAGAAAATCCAAATGTTGCACCTGCACAATTTTTTAAAGAAGAAACAAAATCAACTAAAACAACCATTCCGTTTGTAAAGGGAAACGAATTTGATTATGCTGATATCATTACTTGGATAAGCCCAAGTTTAAAAGATTATGGTTGGGTCATTTTCATAATAATTTCAATTTTCATCATTACAGCAGTTTCAAATGGCGCAAATCTTACCGATGGCATTGATGGTTTGGCGGCAGGAACATCTGCCATAGTGGTGCTTACCTTGGGTATTTTTGCATGGGTGTCGGGTAATATCATTTTTTCCGATTATCTCAATATCATGTACATCCCGAGGGTGGAAGAAATCACTATTTACATCGCTGCATTTGTGGGTGCTCTTATTGGGTTTTTATGGTACAACACCTATCCGGCATCAGTATTTATGGGTGATACGGGGAGTTTGACTATTGGTGGAATTATAGCGGTTATTGCTATTGCAGTTCGGAAAGAATGGTTAATTCCGGTGTTATGTGGCATCTTTTTAGCTGAAAATTTATCGGTAGTTATGCAGGTAAGTTGGTTTAAATACACCAAGAAGAGGTTTGGCGAAGGTCGGCGCATTTTTAAAATGTCGCCATTGCACCATCATTATCAAAAATCAGGATATCACGAAAGTAAAATTGTAACCCGTTTTTGGATAGTGGGCATTTTACTGGCAATCCTTTCAATTGTGACTTTGAAAATTAGATAAAAATTGTCATGCTGAGCGCAGTCGAAGCATCTTATGAAATGAAAATGAAATGACAAAACAAAGATTAGTCATATTGGGAGGAGGCGAAAGTGGTGTGGGAACAGCACTTTTAGGAAAAGCAAAAGGTTACGATGTTTTTGTTTCCGATAAGGGAAAAATTAAAGAAAAATACAAACAAGTTCTTATACATAATGAGATTGAATGGGAAGATGAAACCCATACAGAAGCAAAAATTCTGAATGCTAACATTGTAATGAAAAGCCCTGGAATTCCAGATAAAGCGCCTTTGGTAAAGCAGATTCGCCAGAAAGGAGTTTTGGTAGTTTCTGAAATTGAATTTGCTTCGAAATATACTATAGCAACCATAGTTGGAATTACGGGAAGTAATGGTAAAACAACCACAGCAACCTTAACGCATCATCTTTTAAAGCAAGAATTAGAAGTGGGGTTGGCAGGTAATATTGGCGATAGTTTTGCTAAACAAATTTTGGAAAAAGATTACCCGAATTATGTTTTAGAGATTAGCAGTTTTCAGTTAGATGATATTGTTGGTTTTAAACCGCAAATAGCAGTGATAACCAACATTACACCCGATCATTTAGATAGATATGATTACAAATTTGAAAATTATATCGCTTCAAAATTCAGAATTGCAGAAAATCAAACGAAAGACGATTATTTGATTTATGATGCTGATGATGAAATTCTAACAGATTGGTTAAAAAAGCATCCAGTTCAATCCACATTATTGCCATTTTCATTGGTAAAAACTATAGAAAACGGTGCGTATTTAGATAAAGAAAATATAATAATAACAATAAATAACAATCAAATAATTATGCCAACATCAAGTCTAACGTTAGAAGGAAATCACAATATAAAAAATGCGATGGCTGCTTCTACTGTGGCTCATTTACTAAAAATAAGAAAGCAAACCATTCGTGAAAGTCTTGAGAATTTTCAAGGTGTAGAACATCGTTTAGAGCAAGTGCTAAAAATTAATAAAGTGCAGTATATAAACGATTCTAAAGCAACCAATGTAAATGCTACCTATTATGCCTTAGAAAGTATGGACGCACCAACGGTTTGGATAGTTGGGGGTGTAGATAAGGGTAATAATTACGAAGAATTATTTCCGTTTGTTAACGAGAAAGTGAAAGCTATTATTTGTTTAGGTGTAGATAATGAAAAACTTATAAATGCTTTTGGAAATATGGTTGACGTTATTGTAGAAACTCAGTTTATGAGTGAAGCTGTTAAAATAGCTTACAAGTTAGCAGAAGCGGGAGATAATGTTTTGCTGTCTCCAGCATGTGCAAGTTTTGATTTGTTTGAAAACTATGAAGATAGAGGCCGTCAATTCAAAGAAGCGGTAAGGAACTTATAATAAATTATGTTTTTGTCATGCTGAGCTCGTCGAAGCATCTCATTATAAAAGAAAATTAGAAATAGAAACGTGCAAACACTATTTAATAACATAAAAGGCGATAGGTTAATTTGGGCAATAGTTGCATTGTTAGCAATTGTGTCGTTCTTGCCTGTTTATAGTGCAGCCAGTAATTTGGCCTACAAAAGTGTTGGCGGAAATACTTTTGCCTTTTTTGTTAAGCATTTAGTGCACTTGGCATTAGGATTTGGTATTATGTATGGGGTTCATAAAATTCCGTACCGATATTTCAAGGGCTTATCGTTAGTTATGATTCCTATTGTATTGGTTTTGTTAGGAATTACTATGTTGCAGGGTACTACTATTGAAGGAGCAAGTGCCAGTAGATGGATTCAAATACCTATAGTAGGTGTGTCATTTCAAACATCAACTTTTGCCTCTGTAGTATTAATGGTGTATGTAGCCCGCTACATGTCGAAAATAAAAGATAAAGACATCACTTTTAAAAGCTCTATTTTGCCACTTTGGATTCCTGTTTTTTTGGTTTTAGCACTTATACTGCCATCAAACTTTTCAACAACAGCCATTATGTTTTTAATGGTGTTAATCTTAGTTTTTTTAGGAGGTTATCCTATTCGGTATATGGGAGTTATTCTAGGCTTAGGGTTGATTTGTTTAGTGCTTTTTGTTATGGTTGCCAAATTAACTAATGGCCCATTAAGTGTGAAGGTTGAAACTTGGGAAAACCGAATTAAAAATTATTCTAACGGTGAAGATACCGAAGCCGATTATCAAATTGAAAAAGCTAAAATAGCTATAGCATCGGGCGATATTTTTGGGGTAGGCCCAGGTAAAAGTATCCAGAAGAATTTTTTACCACAATCGTCATCCGATTTTATTTTTGCCATTATTATAGAAGAGTATGGTATTGTAGGTGGTTTTTTTATAATGATACTGTATATGTGGTTATTATTCAGAATTGTTATTGTAGCCCAAAAATCCGATACTGTTTTTGGGAAATTATTGGTTTTGGGGGTTGGCTTGCCTATTGTGTTTCAAGCATTAATAAATATGGCAGTCGCTGTAGAGCTGTTTCCTGTTACTGGGCAAACCTTGCCCTTAATTAGTAGTGGAGGAACCTCTATTTGGATGACTTGTTTAGCGTTAGGAATTATATTAAGTGTAAGTGCCAAACGGGAAGAAATGAAAGAACAGGAAAACATAGAAGATAATCCGTTAGAAATATTAAGCGAAGCTTTATAAATGAGTAACTATAAAATTATAATATCAGGTGGTGGAACGGGAGGTCATATCTATCCTGCCATTGCTATTGCAAACGAGTTGAAATCGCGTTTTCCAGATGCTGAGTTTTTATTTGTTGGAGCAAAGGATAGAATGGAAATGGAGAAAGTCCCACAAGCGGGATATGAAATTAAAGGGCTTTGGATTTCAGGAATTCAGCGTCAGTTAACTTTGAAAAACTTAATGTTTCCGTTTAAGTTAATCAGTAGTCTCTGGAATGCTAGAAAAATCGTAAAGTCGTTCAAACCAGATGTGGCTATTGGGACAGGTGGTTTTGCTAGCGGGCCTTTATTACAGGTGGCAGCGTCTAATAAAATTCCATATTTAATACAAGAACAAAATTCATATCCGGGAATTACCAATAAAATGCTTGCCAAAAAAGCTCAAAAAATTTGTGTGGCTTATGATGGGTTGGAACGTTTCTTTCCAAAGGAAAAAATAATAAAAACAGGTAATCCGGTTCGGAAGGATTTATTGGATGTTGAAACAAAAACAGTTGAAGCCAAAAACTTTTTCGATTTAAAACACGGAAAGTATACGCTTTTAGTTTTGGGGGGTAGTTTAGGTTCTAGACGCATCAATCAGTTGATTGAAAAAGAACTGGATTTTTTAGATACTCAAAACGTTCAAGTTATTTGGCAATGTGGGAAGCTTTATTATAGTCAGTATAAAATTTATAACAACACTCTTAACGTACAGGTTTACGAGTTTTTAAACAATATGGATTTTGCATACGCTGCTGCCGATGTTATTATTTCAAGAGCTGGAGCTAGCTCTGTTTCAGAGCTTTGTATTGTTGGTAAGCCTGTTGTTTTTGTGCCTTCGCCAAATGTAGCGGAAGATCATCAAACTAAAAACGCCATGGCTATTGTAGATAAAGATGCAGCTATGATAATTAAAGAAGAAGATTTAGATGCCGATTTTGAAAATAAATTTTCACAGCTTATTGCATCAGTTGAGAGACAAAAAAAATTAGGTGGAAACATAAAAAAATTAGCATTGGTTAATGCTACAAATCAAATAGCCGATGAAGTTGAAAAGCTTCTAAAAATAAAAAAATGAATTTAAACAGTATACATAACGTTTATTTTATTGGTATTGGTGGTATTGGTATGAGTGCTTTGGCACGCTATTTTGTTGCCAACGGAAAGGTGGTGGCTGGTTATGATAAAACACCTAGCGATATTACAGATAGCTTAGTAGCTTTAGGTGTTGAAGTGCATTTTGAAGATGCTGTAAAAAACATTCCTCAAAGCTGTTTAAATATAGAAAAAACTTTGATTGTTTATACGCCGGCAATCCCTCAAGGGCATTTAGAATTTGAATATTTGAAAGCTAATAATTTTCAAATCTTTAAACGCTCTCAAATCTTAGGTTTAATAACTGAAAGTACCTTTTGTTTAGCAGTTGCAGGTACACATGGTAAAACAACTACATCGAGTATTTTAGGGCATTTGTTAAATGAATGTAATGTGCCTATGACTGCCTTTTTAGGTGGCATTTGTGAAAATTATAATTCCAATTTAATTATCAATGGTACTGAAGTTTCGGTGGTGGAAGCTGATGAATTTGACCGTTCATTTCTAACCTTATCACCAAATCTAGCCTGCATTACTTCTATGGATGCAGACCATTTAGATATTTATGGTGATGCTTCAGAATTAATAAAATCATTTGAAGATTTTTCGAAAAAAATAAAGCCCAACGGAAAATTATTTGTTAGAAGCGGTTTGCCAATTCAGGGCATTACTTACGGTATTGAAGATGATTCCGATTATTCGGTTCAAAATATAAAAATAGAAAACGGCACTTATGTTTTTGATGTAAAAACACCAAAAACTGTGCTTGAAAATTTACAATTTAACCTACCTGGTAGACATAACCTGTCTAATGCACTAATAGCCTTGGCGATGGCTGTAGAATATGGTTGCCCTCACCGGCAGCTCGCCAAAGCATTAGCGTCTTTTAAAGGCGTAAAGCGCCGATTTACCTATCAAATTAAAACAGATAATTTCGTTTATATTGATGATTATGCACATCATCCAGAAGAGATAAATGCGGTGCACCAAGCGGTTAGGGAAATGTATCCACGTAAAAAAGTGTTGGCTATTTTTCAACCACACTTATTTAGTAGAACCCGCGATTTTATTGATGATTTTGCAAAAAGTTTGTCGCAGTTTGATGAAGTACTGTTATTAGATATTTATCCAGCAAGGGAATTGCCAATGGAAGGGGTTACTTCAGCATGGTTATTAAATAAAATGACTAATAAAAATAAGCAATTAATAAGTAAAGCAGATTTGTTGCAAAAAATACACGAAAGTGATGCGAGAATTGTGCTAACAATTGGTGCAGGCGATATTGGGGAAGAAGTGAAACACATTAAAAAAGAATTTAGCCTTGAAAATTAACTGGAATTACATAAAGATGTTTGTATTGCTGGGCTTGGTAATCTTTTTGTTTGCTTTTGCATCAGCAAGAAATTCAGTTAGATTGGTCTCTAAACCCAATGTGGAATTTGTTGGAGAAAACAATGTGTTTATAACCAATGAAAATGTTAGTAAATTGTTAATACAAAATTTTAGAGGTCTTAAAAATATACCTAAAGAAACTTTAGTTTTGAATGAGTTAGAAAATGCCCTGAAATCTAACCCCATGATAAAAAAGGCAGAAGTGTATATTACTGTAAATGGTACGCTTAATGCCGAAATTGAACAGAAAACACCTATTGCAAGAGTAAGTACAAATGTGTCTTATTATATAGATGATGACGGTTTATATATGCCATTGTCTAATAATTTTTCTGCTAGAGTACCGCTAGTTACTGGTTATGTTGAAAAAAATGATTTAAAAAACATTCATATAGTTGCAAGTAAAGTTAATGAAGATGAATTTTTAAAAAAACATGTTGTAGAAATTCATCAAGGTATAAATAAGGTTATTTATTTAAAACTTAGACAATGCCAATTTTTAGTGCAATTAGGAAATGTGACATTTTTAGATAAAAAAATTAACAACCTAAAAGCGTTTTATCAAAAAAACCTAAAAGAAAAAACGCTCGATAGTTATAGTAAAGTCAATTTACAGTTTGAGAACCAAGTAGTATGTACCAAAATATAAGCCATGGAGCATAATTTAGCAGTAGGATTAGACATAGGGACCACAAAAATTGTGGCTATGATTGGTCGTAAAAACGAGTACGGGAAAGTTGAAATTTTAGGCATTGGTAAATCTAAAAGCTTGGGGGTGCATCGAGGTGTGGTAAACAATATTACACAAACCATTCAATCTATACAGCAAGCAGTTCAAGAAGCAGAGGTGGCTTCCGATATTAAAATTGAAGGTGTTACGGTTGGTATTGCAGGGCAACACATACGTAGTTTACAGCACAGCGATTATATAACCAGAGCAAATTCTGAAACGGTTATCGATGAAGAGGATATTGATAAGTTAATAAACCAAGTACATAAACTAGTAATGCTTCCGGGTGAAGAAATAATTCACGTATTGCCACAAGAGTACAAAGTAGATGGGCAAGGTGAAATTAAAGAACCTGTGGGGATGTACGGTGGGCGTTTAGAAGCAAATTTTCATGTGGTAGTTGGGCAAGTGTCGTCTATTAGAAACGTTGGGCGTTGTGTACAAAGCTCCGGTTTAAATTTAGAGGGTATTACTTTAGAGCCTTTAGCATCGGCTAATGCGGTTTTAAGTCAAGAAGAAAAAGAAGCGGGCGTAGCGCTTATCGATATAGGAGGCGGTACTACCGATTTAGCCATTTTTAGAGATGGCATCATTCGACACACAGCGGTTATTCCGTTTGGTGGGAATGTGATAACAGAAGACATCAAAGAAGGTTGTTCCATTATAGAAAAACAAGCCGAATTATTGAAGATAAAATTTGGATCTGCATGGCCAGGGGAAAATAAGGAAAATGAAATTGTGTCTATTCCTGGTTTACGTGGCAGAGAACCAAAAGAGATAACCCTTAAAAATCTCTCTAAAATAATTCATGCACGTATTGTTGAAATTATTGAGCAAGTGTATGTGGAAATTAAAAACTACGGACACGAAGAGCAAAAGAAAAAATTAATTGCTGGTATTGTTTTAACAGGCGGTGGTAGTCAATTAAAACATTTAAAACAGTTAGTAGAATATATAACTGGCATGGACACCAGAATAGGTTACCCGAACGAACATTTAGCAGGTGACAGTGATGAGGATGTTACAAGCCCATTATACGCCACTGCTGTAGGTTTGGTTTTAGATGGTTTAAAACGCAACGAACGCAAAAAAATAGAACAACAAGAGATAAAGCAAGAGGCGGCAGAAGAAAAACCAACTGAAGAAATTAAAGAAAAACCAGTAAAAGAACGTCGTTCTTTTCTGGACAAATTAACAGAGCGTGTTAAAGATTTTTTAGACAACGCAGAGTGATAATCCAAAGGATAAAAGTAATAATTAAAGTATAATACCAGTAAAACAGAATTTATGAGCAGCAAAAAAGAATTCGCAAGTATCGCATTTGATTTACCTAAAAACCAATCAAATGTCATTAAAGTTATTGGTGTTGGCGGTGGAGGTAGCAATGCCATTAACCACATGTTCCAACAAGGCATTAAAGGAGTCGATTTTTACATCTGCAATACAGATGCACAAGCACTTCAAAATAGTGGCGTACCAAACAAAATTCAGTTAGGTTTAAATTTAACTGAAGGTTTAGGGGCAGGAGCAAACCCACATGTTGGAGAGCAATCTGCAGTAGAAAGTTTCGAGGATATTTCAAATATGCTAGACACCAATACTAAAATGGTTTTCATTACCGCTGGTATGGGTGGTGGTACCGGTACAGGTGCAGCACCTATTATCGCTAAAATGGCCAAAGATTTAGATATTTTAACGGTAGGTATCGTAACCATGCCATTTCAATTTGAAGGCAAAATGCGTATTGAACAAGCGCAAATTGGTATCGAAAATTTAAGAAATGTAGTCGATTCATTAATCGTAATAAATAATAACAAACTTCGTGAAGTTTATGGAAACCTTGGTTTTAAAGCAGGATTTTCAAAAGCGGATGAAGTGCTATCTACAGCTGCTCGTGGTATAGCCGAAGTTATTACACACCATTACACTCAAAATATCGATTTACGTGATGCTAAAACCGTATTAAGTAATAGTGGGACAGCAATCATGGGCTCTGCATTGGCATCAGGCAAAAGTCGTGCACAAGATGCTATCCGTAAAGCCTTAGATTCACCATTATTAAACGATAACAAAATTACTGGAGCTAAAAATGTATTGCTGCTAATAGTTTCAGGAACTCACGAAATTACTATTGATGAAATAGGTGAAATTAACGACCATATTCAAAGTGAAGCAGGTCATGGTGCTAATATTATTATGGGGGTTGGTGAAGATGAAAGCTTAGAAGAATCTATCGCCGTAACCATCATCGCTACAGGTTTCAATATTGAACAACAAGATGAGATCTCTAATACAGAAGCAAAAAAGGTAGTACATTCATTGGGAAGTGAAGATTTAGATTTAAGATCTAAAGAAAAAGAACCTGTAATTATAGCGCCAATTATCGAGTTAAAAGATAAGAAAGAGCCAACAATTGTAAAACATACTTTAGATTTTGATATTGAAGAAGAAGAAGAACCTATTAAGTTTGAAAAACCAATTGCAAAAGAAGAGAAAATAAGCAAACCTTCAGTTGAAAATAATATCGATTTAATTCCAACATCAGAACTTATAAAAAACATAAAAGTTGTTTATGAAGAGATAAGTGCAAACGTTCAGGAAGATGATGATTTTATTATTAAACCGGTTACTAGAATGTCTAAAGCAGACAAAGATATTACCGATATAGAAGTGGTTTCAGATTATATTGAAGAAGAAAAACAAATAACATTAACCTTTGATTTACCATTATCTTCTAACGACAAAGTTAAAAATGAAGAAGATGATTTGTTGTCGTTTGAATTTGACGATACTATTAAGAAAATTTCTGTAAATGATTATGTAGAGTTAATACCAGTTAACGAAACAAATGAAAAAGGTGATGTACGCTATGCTTTAGAAGATTATATTGAAGTTGAATCTTCAATGAATAAAAAACAAGTTGAAACTAAGGAATTGATAGAAGAATTCGATCAGGAAATAGTATTCGAAAAGAAAGTTGTTAAAGCTCCTGTTAAAGAAGAAAATGCAGATGAAGAATTAGACCCGATGAACAGTCCTATTTCAGAATTACTGAAAGAACGTGCTGAAGAGCGCAGACGTAAAATGAAAGACTTCAATTATAAATTCAACAATGCAAAAATTGATGATATAGAAAGAGAACCTGCATACAAGCGTCAAGGTGTTAGTTTAGATGAGGCAAAACACTCTTCTGAAACAGATTTTTCTAGATCTAGCGTTGGATTTGATGATAATGACGATATACAAATAAGAAGCAATAACTCGTTTTTACATGATAATGTAGATTAAAGTACAGTTAACCTTACTTCATTGTGAACCCGAAAAGTTACCCTCAGCTTTTCGGGTTTTTTAATTTATGGGAAAGCAGAAGCATCATTTTTTTTTACTCAAAACCTATTAATAAAATCCCTGTCAAATAGGATTCTATTTTTTATCTTCGCATCAAATAAAAACTACTATGAGTTTACAAGAAGATATCATGACGGCTTTAAAGGAAGCTATGAAAGCCAAAGACCAAACCGCTTTAACCGCTTTAAGAGCAGTTAAATCGGCCATTCTTTTGGCACAAACAGAAACTGGAGCAAAAGAAGAATTAACAGAAGAACAAGAGCTTAAAATACTTCAAAAGTTAGTAAAACAACGCAAAGACAGTGCTGCCATTTATTTAGAACAAGGGCGTGAAGATTTAGCAGCACCAGAATTAGCAGAAGCCGAGGTAATTAATCGGTTTTTACCAGAAGCTATGAGTGAGGAAGCCATTGCTCAAGTTGTTATAGATACTATTAGAAAAATAGGGGCTGAAGGTATGAAAGATATGGGGAAAGTTATGGGCATTGTAAGTCAAGAGCTTGCAGGGAAAGCCGATGGTAAAACCATTTCGAATATTGTTAAGGCTAAATTGTCTTAAAAAAACAAATTAGATTTCTGCTTTGGCAGAAATTAATGGCTGCGTAGTTCAATTGGATAGAATATCAGATTTCGGCTCTGAGGGTTGGGGGTTCGAATCCCTCCGCGGTCACGAATAGCCTTTTAAATAACTTGTTATGAGTGATTTAAAAGGCTTTTTTTATTTGAATTCATTATTTATGCTTTGTTCAAGTTAGGTTTTACAATTAAATAACAAATTTTTTTAAATAATTTAAAATACCATTGGTGATTCTGCCGCAAATAAATGAGAATATTACATTTTATAAAGATGGTTTTTAGGCTATTTAAGAAAAATCATTAATCAATCAGTAAATGAACTAGTTCTTCATATATAGGCCTATTAGTTTAGATAAACTTATGGTTTTAAATTAATTGGCACTTTTGCTTTATGTTTGTTTAAAACTTTAAAAGCTTTTATCAAAAATAATGATTAAACTATTAATGAAAAAAGCTGATTATTTACTTTCAATATGTACTTGGGCTTGCTTTAAACCTGCTGATTTTATAGTAACAATAATATTTCCTTTTACACCTTTTTTAGGTCGAACAATAGCCAAACATAGTCCATTAAATGCATGCCTTATTTTTGAATTAAAAGCCATTAAATCTGAAGCATCTCCATTATCGGTAGCAATAATCTCACCAGGACCTTCAATACTAAATTCAATTAAATTATTAGCTGTTGGCACAACCAACCCCTCTTCATCAGTTGTTTTTACTGTTATATACGATAAATCCTTACCATCTGCATCAATCATATATCTATCTGCATTTGCTACTATATTTGAAGCTTCTTGCGTGGTTTTAACTGTGTTTTTAGCCCATTCTTTTCCGTTTTTATAGGCAATAACTTTTAATTCTCCTGTTTGGTATTTAACATTGTCCCAACGTAAACGATATTCGAATTTGCCTTTTTTCTTTCTTCCTAAAGAGGTTCCATTAAGGAAAAGTTCGGCTTCATCTCCAGAGGTAAATACATGTACAGGTGTAATTTTTCCAATGCGATTTGGCCAATTCCAATGAGGTAAAATATGAACCATTGGAAAGTTTGGACGCCATTTAGATTGGTATAAATAATAGCGGTCTTTAGGGAATCCTGCTAAATCGATAATTCCATTATAGGAGCTTCGCGAATTGTAATAAGGAGTAGGTTCGCCAAGGTAATCGAAACCTGTCCAAACAAATTCGCCAGCAGAATATGGATGTTTGTCAAGCGAAGCAAATACCTTGTCGGCACTAGATCCAAAATCAACAGCATAAAGCTCATATGAACTAACTTGTTTTATTTTAGAATCGCCTCCCATCCCATCTCGAATTGGTGAACTTGTCAAATCTGAAACCGGAAATAAATACACGCCACGACTACTAGCGGCAGAAGCCGTTTCGCTGCTAAGAATCACTTTGTTTGGGAATTTTTTATGATACGGTTCGTATTGTGGTTTTGTTTTGATTCTATCTTTAACATTATCAAAAATTGGATCTTGACGAATCCCTTCACCTTGATAATTAAAGCTGATAATATCCATAACTTCAGGGAAAGGCATATCCGATTTAGCCCAATTCATGGCACTGGTAGTAGGTCTGGTTGGGTCTTCTTCCTTGACAATATCAGATAGTGCTTTACCAATGGCAGCCCCTGCTTCATCGGTGTATTGTTCTCCAACTT
Source organism: Mariniflexile soesokkakense (assembly GCF_039650365.1). NCBI lineage: Bacteria > Pseudomonadati > Bacteroidota > Flavobacteriia > Flavobacteriales > Flavobacteriaceae > Mariniflexile > Mariniflexile soesokkakense. The sequence continues at coordinate 52,896 of NZ_JAZHYP010000010.1, forward strand.
CATTGCCATAACTCCAAATAATTATGGAAGGATGGTTTTTGTCTCTGCGTACCATAGCTCTGGCATCGGCTTCATACCAATCAGGGAAAATCAAATGAAAATCATGTGGTGTTTTTTTGCGTTCCCACGAATCGAATATTTCATCAATTACTAAAAATCCCATTTTATCAGTTAGCTCCAATAATTCTGGGGCAGGAGGGTTGTGCGCCATTCGAATAGCATTAACGCCCATTTCTTTTAAAATTTCCAATTTTCGTTCTGCAGCACGTACGTTAAATGCAGCTCCAATAGCACCTAAATCGTGATGTTCGTTAACGCCCTTTATTTTAATTAATTCGTTATTTACCAATATTCCTTGATTGGGGTCTAGCTTTATGTCTCGAATACCAAAAATGGTTTCATATTCGTCTATAATAATACCATTTTGCATAATGGAAGTAACTGCTTTATATAGGTTGGGAGTTTGTGATGGAGGAGGTCCCCAAAGTTGTGGGTTTTCGATAGATACGGAACCATTTATGGTTTTACTACTTCCTGCGGAAATTATAGTATTGGATTTTTCAATAATAGCAACACTATCTCCAATTTTTCCAGAGTTGAAATTATGAATTTTTGTAATTGTTTCAATTTCTGAATCTGAATTTGAATTGTTTTCCACTGTAACTTTAAAGTTAACTTTAGCAGATTTAATAGAAACATTAGTAGTTGTAACTTTAGTTCCCCAATGGGAAACATGAATTTTGTTGGTTTTTGTTAACCACACATTCCGATAGATTCCTCCACCAGGATACCAACGGGCAGAGTGGTTTGGGTTATCCAACCTAATAGCTAACTGATTCTCTCCTTCAAAATTAATATAAGGTGTTAAATCTAACCTGAATGAGTTGTAACCGTAAGGCCACCCACCAACCAAATAGCCATTTAACCAAACGATAGAGTAAGACATGGCACCATCAATATCTAAATAAATGGATTTGTTTTTATCTGTTTTTGTGATGTCTATTTTTCTTCGATACCAAGCAATTCCATTACTTGGTAAACGTCCCATACCACCACCAACTTCAGCATTTGGACCCTCTTGAAAAGGCCCCTTAATAGCCCAATCGTGGGGTAAATCTATGTTTTCCCAAGTATTGTCATCAAAGTTTGATTGCACAAAAGGGAAGTTTATTCCAGGTTCTCCGGCTGGACGTTTATGATGTTTAGATACATCTTTTATAAAAGCGTTAGATGAAGGTAAAATGTAATGTTTAAGTGCTTTTTTAGAAGCTTCAATTTTTGCAGCTTCTGTAGCAGGGGTATCAGCTTCTTTAGTGTCGTCTACATTTATTATTTCTGGACGTATATCATAAAACAGGCTATCGGCTTCAGATTGGTTTTCATATTTATAAAATTTCCAATTGTTATTAATAGAATTCCGCTGTCTGGTACTTGTTTCTACATGAGCAGTTTGTGTTTTGTTGCACGATACTATACTAAGGAAAATAATAATAATTATTATATTTTTTTTCATGTTTAAGTGAAATTTAAAAATGATTCAATGAGGTATACATTGCCAAATAAGTTCCAACAAATCCTTTGGCAATTTTTGTGCTTAAAATGGATGCATCAATGTTATCAATTAACAAAACCCAAGAGGCTTTTTCTGAAGTTTTATAATAAAAATTGTAGTATCCTTTATTGCCTTCGATTTTTAAGTATAAATCGGTATTGTTTTCTTTTAAAGTTTGTCTGGCAATAATACTTGGTTTTCCTTCATTTAAGGTTGAAGCGTTTTCTTCTAAAAAAACTTCATCATTTCCTTTGGAATCCAATCGCTTTCCAATTAATAAATAATGGTTTTCATTCTGAAAAGCAACTAAACCAACTGTTTGATGGGTATCGGTTAAATGATAAGAAACTTTAGTTGAAGCCTCAAATTGCATATGTTGTTGTCTTCTTCCAATAAATGAGAAGTTTGTTTGCGTGTGGATTGTTTCCTTTCGGGGTTTAATATATAGATACTCTCCATCCAATTCATACCATTTTTCTAATGGAGTTCTTATGAAATTCCATTTATAGTCTAGCTTATTATCTTTAAAGTCATCATGCGAAATAAAATTTCCTGTTGTAGGTTCTATATTTTCTTTTGCTATAGGAAGGTTTGGTTTTTTATTAACTACGGGTATAGCATTATTTCCACCTGCAATAGTTGGCCAGCCATCTGTCCATTCCACAGGCATTAAAAAAGTTTCGCGACCTATATTGTACAAATCGTCTCCATAGGGTCTGCAGCCTAAAAAAACGGCCCACCAGTCGCCATTAGCCAGTTCTACAAAATCGGCATGACCTGTGGTTGTAATTTCATTGTTTCTATTAGGGGGTAAATGACGTTGCGTCATTATTGGGTTGTTTTCATAACTGATATAAGGGCCATAAATATTTTTACTTCTAAAAACCACTTCAGAATGATTATATGCGGTTCCGCCTTCTGCACAGATTAAATAATAATAACCATCTTTTTTTATAATATGGGGCGCTTCTATCCAAACTGGTTTTTTAGCCATATCGGTACCACCGTTCACTATAAGTTTTGATTCACTGGAAATTTTCCGATTTTTTAAATCGTACTCAAACATATAAATAGCTCTATGCCCGTCATGTATTGTAATGTTGTTTGGTGGTGGACCATTGTGTGTTATGTAAACTTTACCATCTTCGTCAAAGAATATGTCAGGATCTATACCGTCAACTCCAGGGATAACTATTGGGTCTGACCAAGGGCCAGCAGGGTTTTGTGAAGTAACAATGAAATTTCCGCCACCGCTTACATTGGTACAAATAACATAAAAAGTACCATTGTTATATCGAATGGTGGGTGCAAACATACCTCCTGAAACAGGTTGCCCAGAAAAATCCGCCTGCTCTTTTCTAGTAATTACATGCCCTATTTGTTTCCAATTTACTAAATCGGTGCTTTCAAAAACAGGAATGCCAGGGAAATAGGTAAAGGTTGAAGTTATTAAATAAAATTTATCATTTGCAGAACAAATACTAGGATCCGGATAAAACCCTGATAGTATAGGGTTTAAATAGGTATTGTCTGCTTTTAAATTATTATTAAAAACATCATCCACTCCTTCATAGTTAAACCAATCAAAAGCAGCGTATTTTTCAAACACAATCGGTTGCTTTTTATTGGAAATTTTTTTATTACAAGAAATAGAAATTGATAATGATAATAAAAATATAAATTTTAAATTATAACTAGACATGTCTTTTTTTTATTTTAATTGGAGTCTAAATATAAAAATATAATTTATTTTAAAACTGTATATTTGAATTTATTTACAATGCTTTTAGTGTTTTTAAGTTCTGTTTTAGAATACTATTTGAATACTAAAAGATGCTAATGACAAGAATTGAACTGTAACAAAAATTACTGGAGTATATGAAGGATCATACTGAAGTTACTATTTATCACATAGCTGAAAAGCTAGGACTTGCAACTTCTACAATATCAAGAGCGTTAAAAGACCATCATAGTATAGGAAAAAAAACTATTGAAAAGGTTAAGCAAACGGCTAAAGAGATGGGGTACAGACCTAATAATTTGGCTGCCAGTTTACGTAGTAAAAAGACCAAAACTATTGGAGTTTTATTGCCTACTATTACACAGCCTTTCCTTTCTTCCTTAATTAGTGGTATAGAAATAGCTTGCCAAAAAGCAGGATATAATGTGGTTATTATGCAATCTCATGATTCTTACGAGCAAGAAGTGAATTTAACACAGTCGTTATACAATAATAGGGTAAGTGGGATTATTTGTTCATTAGCAATGGAAACTCAAGACACTTCGCATTTTCAGTTATTTATAGAAAGTAATACGCCATTAGTTTTTGTTGATAGGGTTCCAAAACATTTTAGTACTTTTCGAGTGGTTATTGATAATTATGCCGCAGGCTATAAGGCAACCAAACATCTTATTTCTCAGGGTTGTACTAGAATTGCACATTTAACAGCGGGTTCTGAATTTAGTATCTATTTTGAAAGAAAGAAAGGGTACTTAGATGCTTTAAAAGAGGCAAATCTTGCAATTGACGAAAATCTTATAATTAAGTTGAAAGCCGTAACTTATGAAGAAGCTGAAAATGCAACAAATAAGCTTCTCGATATGAAAAACCCTCCAGATGGTATTTTTGCACCCGGTGATATTTTGGGTGTAAGCGCTATACAATGTGCCAAAAAAAGAGGTATAAAAGTACCTGAAGAATTAGCTGTTATAGGTTTTAATAATGATCCTATTTCAAATATTATAGACCCCAATTTATCAACCATCACACACCCTGCAGAAAAAATGGGGCAAGCTTCTGCTGAAATTATTTTAAAACATTTAAAGCACCCTAAAAAAGGGGAGGATGCTAAAGAAATAACTTTTTTAAATACTGAGGTTTTAGTTCGTGAGTCTTCCATGAGAAATAAAACAGAATAACTTTTTTTTGTTATTTTGGAAAAATAGTAACAATTGTTCTTTTGTATCTTGTTAATGCAGGAGTACCTTTATCTGTAAGCTTTAAAATAAAATGAGCGGTTTCTTTTTTATCAACAACTGGCGCTGTAATGTATGCGCCATGAGCATTTTCTGCTCCATTAATTTTTATTTCTTTATTATAAGTTCCAGCCTCTGGGTAGTTAAACCACAGAAATGAAAGACTGTCGCCATCTGGATCGGTAGAGCCACTTGCATCTAAACTAAACCCTTCTCCAGATTTTACTGTTATATTTTCTGAATGACTTAAAACAGGAATAGGTGCATGGTTCGCTTCTTCATACGAACTTAAACACCAATCCATACGTGCAGCAAAATCATTTTGAAAGTCTTCGCGCCAGCGTGCTAAAGTTATTTTGTAATCGTTAAATGTAACCGTATCTTTTTTTATTGCTCTTCCATATTCGCTATAGATATATGGCGTGTAATTATCGTTAGTATTTGTCCAAATTGTTCTTGTTTCTGGTGCTATTTGAACATCTGATCCTCCTTTTTTAGTTTTAGAAAAATCGGGTTTATACAATTCATAACGACCTCCCCAAGCGCCCCATTCCGGATGCTCTGCATTGTTTAATCCATTAGGAATTAATGATAAAAATGCAGGTGTATCGCCTTAAACACCCCAGGCTACATCGGGATATTCTGCGCCTAATGGCCCATGGCCTTGTTGTATATTTTCAGCAATCCATTTATTGCTAATAACCTCGTTATTGATTCCTTTGAAAAAAGTATTAATGCCAGTCCATGTAGCGCTTCCATAATCATCACCAGGACTAACAATATAAAACAAATCTGGATATTTATTTCGTATCCATATGCCACTATCATCCTGATCGGAAATCGTATATACTCTAAGTTTCGAAATAAGTTTTTTGGCTTCTTTTTTAGATTTCGTATTATCAATTTTATGTAAAGCTTGAGCAAGTGTGTTTACACCTCCCCAAACCGATATCCATAAAGGACGTTCATCATTATCTTCAAGGGTTTTAATAATCCAATCGGAGCCCTCAGAATCTTTTCCATCACCAACCCCTAGCATACCATATTTTGGCAAGCCACTTTTTACAAGAGATAAAAGGTGTTTTTCACTAGGAAATCCAGTTTCATGTTTTAAAAGATTAGGTTGCACTTTACCATAAGCATTTATAATCTTGTTAATAAAAATGGGATCCACACTTGTTTTGTGCCAACAAGATGTTGTTGCAACCATGCCTTTAATATCAATTTGGTTTGAATATAAAAATAAGCGTACAAAAGATTGTGTGTCATCAGGATCTGCTTCAATATCCGAAAGAATAATGACTCTGTTTTTTTCATTTGTTTGAGCAGAAAGAGATTGAAAAAAAGACAATGATAAAATTGAAATAAAAATAAAAAAAACTCTCATAATTATTTTATTAAGAATGATATTCGCAAATTAGTTTGTTTCAAAAGGTGATGCAGGTAGGCCTTCTTTATTGTATAAGTTTGGGTTGTCTGGGTTATCTGCCCAAGCATAGCGCACATATTTAGGATTCTCTATATCGTCACTCCAAACAACTACTTTATCTCCTTCTATTTTAGCATTTGCCCATACAAATTTTTTGTCTTCCCCTGCTATGGCAAATTCCTTTAAGGCTTCACCATCATTGGATATTAATCCACTGCCTACGTTATTAAATGAAATAATTATTTTATTTTCTTTAAATGTGGTTTTACTAGGCACTGGACTTGATGCTGTAATATTATTTTCTTTGTACGCTAATTTCCTAGCCAATAAAGCTAACCTTTTGCCAACATCTTCTTTATTTAGTGGGTGGATATCGTTCCATTCACCTAAATCAATGGTAACGGCCATTCCTGTATTAGGAACACTTAGGGTTTCTAATTGTGATTGCCTCAATTGTGCCCAATTACTTTCTGTTGGTTCTGAATTGGATTCCATGAAATTTGTAAGTTGAACAATTAAAAAAGGGAATTCACCTTGGTTCCAATTCGTTCTCCAATCCTTTATAAGTGCGGGTAAAGTTTTGGCATATTCCTTTGGGTTACGGGTGTTTGATTCTCCTTGATACCATAAAGCACCTTTTATTTTCAAATTAAGAAGGGGTGCTACCATGGCATTATATAGTCCTTCAGGTTTCCATCTAATAAATGTCGGGCCTTGCAAAGGCTTCATTTTAGTGCCTAGTTTATACTTCCAAGTACCTTTTAGGTCTATGGTGTCATTCTCAACAGCTAAAAAATATGGCTTATCCAAAACAAAGCCTCCATAACCTATATTATTAATAACCCTTATGGCAATTGTGTTTTTGCCTTCTTTCAAAACCGTTGGTTTCATATCATAGCGTCGTGGTGGGTATTGATACCCAGTAGTTCCAACAAACTCACCATTTATATATACAAAATCTTGATCTACAATACGGCCCATAAATAGTTTAGCGGGCTTACCAACCATAGATTTAGGTATGTCTATGTCTTTTCTAAACCAAACAATTCCGTTTATGTTTCCAAGTGATGTGTCTGCCCAATTTCCTGGAATTTCCATTTGCTCCCAATCACTATCATTTATGTTAGAATTATGCCATTCATTACCTTCTAAAAGACCTGTGTCATTAGCGTTTGCAAGAGCATACCAATCATCACTTCGCTTTTGATCGCTTATTTCTATACTTTTTATGAAGTCATCATCTTTAAATTGTTGTGCTTCATTGTAAGCTTCTGGAAATGCTTTTAGTGCTTTATCGCTCATCCATGCTTCTACTGGAGACCCACCCAAAGCAGTATTTATTAAACCAATTGGGATGTGGTGCTTTTCGTAAATGTTTTTTGCAAAAAAGTAGGCTACACCCGAAAAATCAAGTACAGTATTAGAGTTTGCAGCGATCCAATTCCCTGAATCAAAATCAGTTTGTTCCTTTTTAAAATCATATTTGTCTGGAACTAAAAACTGACGAATATTTCTATTTTCAGCATTTTTTATAATATCTCCATACCGTTCCTTAAGGCGTTCCATAGTAAGCTCCATATTCGACTGGCCAGAACAAATCCATACATCACCAAATAATATGTCTTTTATTTTTATCTCATTACTAGCTTTTAAAACCATTTCAAAGGGACCCCCAGCCTTTTGGGCAGGTAAAATAATGTGCCAATCACCACTGTCATTAGCTACTGTTTCATAATTTTTTGACTTGAATGTTAAATTGATTTTCTCATTTGGAGAGGCCCATCCCCATATCTTTATTTTTTCATCTCTCTGTAAAATAACGCCATCACTTATTAAACGGGGAAGTTTTATTTGTGCTGTTAAACTATTTGACAGAATTAATAAGAGTACAATAATTAAAGTTTTAAGTTTTTTCATTTCATTAAATTATTTTACAGAAATTATTATTTCAGACATTTTAGGGGCTCCAAGATCAAAACTTCTTTTCATTGGAGAAGAACCACCAATATGGATTTTAAAATCACCAGATTCTATAATTGTAGTTCCATCATTGTTAACTATCTCAAAATCTTTTGGAGTTAACTCAAATACAATTTTTTGTGAAGCACCAGCTTCTAAAGTAATCCGTTTTGTTTTAATTAGTTGAGAATTTGGTACTGCCACTGAAGCTTCTAGGTCTGAAATATAAACTTGTACGATTTCGTCAGATTTTACTTTGCCTGTATTTGTAATGTTAACTTCTAAAGTAACGTGTTCGGTTTTTGAAATTGAAGATGATGATGCTTTAATATTGTTATAAGCAAAAGCGGTATAGCTTAACCCAAAACCAAACGGATACATTGGGTCATCATTCATATATTTATATGTTCTTCCTTTCATAGAATAATTATCAAAAGCAGGTAATTGGTTTAACGATTTTGGGAAGGTAATAGGTAATCTTCCTGACGGAGAAACTTTTCCAAAAAGAATATCAGCTACGGCTGTACCACCTTCTTCACCAGGATACCATACAAACAAAACAGCATCTGATAATGCCTCTACTTCAGTAAGGTTTATTGGGCTTCCTCCTGTAATTATTGTAACAATTGGTTTTTTGTCTTTGGGGTTTTCGTCAGCTTTTTCTCTTAAATCCTTTAAATAATCGATTTGATTTTTTGGTAAATCGTAATCTAATCGATCTCCTGCTGTATTAGAATCTATAGAGTCGCCTTCTTCACCTTCTAACTGACTAGAAACGCCCAATACTACAATAGTTACATCGCTATTTCCCGCATTTCCTGTTGCATAGTTTATGGGGTTTATTGATGGCTTGTTAAGCATGGCACCTAATCGAAATTGCAATTGACTAGTAGGTTCTATAGCAGAGCTAATACCTTCTAAAATAGTGACCATATTGGGGTTTACACCATAGTAATTTCCTAAAAGTATTTCGATGCTTGCCGCATTTGGTCCAGTAACAAAGTATTTAGGTAAGTTGTTTTTTAATGGCAAAATACCATTGTTTTTTAAAAGTACGATGCTTTTTTGAGCAGCTTCTTTAGACAACGTTCTATGTGCATTACTATTAACAACATCGAAAGGTATATCGTCATAAGGATTACTTCCTTTTGGGTCGAATAAACCAAGTTTAAATCGTGTTTTTAATAAAATGGCTAATTGAGCATCAATATCTTTTTCAGTAATTAATCCTTCTTTTATAGCATCACCTAAAGAATTATAAGTAACACCACAGTTAAGGCTAATACCTGTTTTTATCGCTAATGCAGCAGCTTCAGCAGCAGTTTTTACGCGTCCATGACCGCCTTCGCTAGGTTGGTTAAATAAATCAACTAAAGCCCAACAATCTGTTAAAACATGACCCTTAAATTGCCATTTATCTCTTAAAATGTCTTTAATTAAATGGTTGTTAGTACAACATGGTTCACCGTTTGTACTGTTGTATGCGCACATTACAGATTCCACATTTACATCTACCAAAGCTTTAAATGCTGGAAGATAGGTTTCCCATAAATCTTTTTGATTTACTTCTGCATTAAATTCGTGTCTTACTTTTTCTGGACCACTATGCACTGCAAAATGTTTAGCACAAGCAGCTGTCTTTAAGTAATTTGGGTTGTCTCCTTGTAAGCCTTTAACAAATGCAGATCCCAAGATTGACGTTAAATAAGGGTCTTCACCATAAGTTTCTTGTCCACGACCCCAACGAGGATCTCTAAAAATATTGATATTAGGCGTCCAAAATGTTAAACCATTATATTGATTATAATAGCCTTTTTCAGCTGTTGCATTGTATATGGCTCTAGCTTCATCTGAAATGGCAGAAGAAACTCTGAAAGCTAAATCTTCATCAAATGTAGCTCCTAATCCAATGGCTTGAGGAAACACGGTAGCTGCACAAGAACGCCCAATGCCATGTAATGCTTCGTTCCAATAATCGTAAGGTGGAATTTTTAATCGTTCAATAGCTGGAGTACCATTTACCATTTGAGCAATTTTTTCTTCAAGTGTTAATCTTGAAATTAAATCCTCAACCCTTTCATCCATTGTAAGTAATGGGTTTTGAAAAGGAAATTCAAAACTTGTTGATGAACTTTTATCAAAACCTACCTTGGTTGTCTTTGAGTTTTCATTTTTACAAGATATTAGCACTAGGATTAGTAATATAAAAGCAGTTTTTTTAAAAAAAAGGCAAGTTAGTTGTGACATAATAGTTGGCTGTTTTGTTTGTTAAATTGAAAATATTAAAACTTTGATGCACATTATTTATTTTTACGCAATCGGTTGCAAATTAAAAAAAAATATTATCTTTACAACAAATTAGGTTGATTTTTATGAATAGTGAATTTAAATCATTTTTTTTAATTGAAATTAGTATTATGCTTAAAAAAGTAAGATTAAATAAACATCATTTAGCGCTGTTGTTGCTATTTGTAGTTTGTTCAAAAAGTTTTGGAAATGATGGTTATAAATTGTGGTTACAGTATCGTTTTGTTGAAAACGAAGCGTTAAGGGGAAACTACCGTTCGTATATTAATAAATTAATGCCTTTAGGCGATTCTAAAACTATTGAAGTTGCTGAAAAAGAGCTTGAATTAGGTCTTAAAGGTATGCTTGGTTTGGACTTTTTATCTAAACCGGGTGTTGGTGAAAAATCTTTAATTTTTGGTGAAAAATCTAATTTATCAAAAGACATTTCTATTCAATTAGAGAGTGATTTTAATAATATAAACGACGAAGGTTTTATAATTAAATCAATTTCTATAAAAGGGAAAAATCAAATTGTTATAACAGGTAATACCGATGTTGGCGTTCTTTACGGAGTCTATCATTTTTTACAGTTATTGCAAAGCCATAAACCAATCGAGCAATTGAAAATTGTCGATTCGCCAAAACTAAAGGTTAGAGTATTAAACCACTGGGATAATTTGGACAGAACCGTAGAGCGTGGTTATGCAGGTTTCTCTATTTGGGATTGGCATCGTTTGCCAGATTATATCGACCAACGTTATGTTGATTATGCACGAGCGAATGCCTCCATAGGTATTAACGGAACTGTTTTAAACAATGTAAATGCCAATGCGCTCATTTTAACGCCGCAATATTTAGAAAAAGTAGAGGTATTAGCCAATATATTTAGACCTTATGGCATTAAGGTTTACTTAACCGCCCGTTTTTCCGCTCCAATAGAAATTGGAGGTTTGCCAACTGCCGACCCATTAGATTTGGATGTTATTAAATGGTGGCAAGAAAAAGCCAAGGAGATTTATACAAGAATTCCAGATTTTGGTGGCTTTTTGGTAAAAGCAAACTCAGAAGGACAACCAGGACCACAAAATTATGGAAGAAACCATGTAGATGGAGCTAATATGATGGCAAATGCTGTCGCTCCTTTTAAAGGAATTGTTATGTGGCGAGCTTTTGTGTATTCAGAGCATGATACTACCGATAGAGCTAAACAGGCTTATTCTGAATTTGTACCTTATGACGGACAGTTTAAAGATAACGTACTTGTGCAAGTGAAAAACGGAGCAATCGATTTTCAACCGCGGGAACCTTTTCATCCTATGTTTGGCGCCATGCCTAAAACACCATTAATGATGGAGTTTCAAATTACCCAAGAGTATTTGGGTTTTAGTACACATTCTATATTCCTGCCAAAATTATTTGAGGAAGTTTTAAAAGCAGATACCTATAGAAAAGGAAAGGGTTCAACTATTGCCAAAGATATAGATGGATCGCTTCATAACAAAAGATTAACAGGAATAGCTGGTGTAAGCAATATAGGAAGTGATATTAATTGGACAGGGAACACCATGTTACAAGCCAATTGGTATGGGTACGGAAGACTTGCATGGAATCCGTATTTAAGTGCAAATGAAATTGCAGACGAGTGGTTAGTGTTAACTTTTTCCACCAATGAAAGCTTTATAAAACCCGTTAAAAATATGATGTTGGATTCTAAAGAAGCTGTGGTTAATTACATGACGCCTTTAGGATTGCATCACATTATGGATACTGGGCATCATTATGGGCCAGGACCTTGGGTTTCTAATCTTTCACGTCCAGAATGGAATCCTGTTTACTATCATAAAGCAGATAAGAATGGTATTGGGTTTGATCGCACACCAACGGGAAGCAATGCCACCGAACAATATGCGGATGAAGTAGCTGCAAAATTTAATAATATAAATACCTGTCCGGAAGAAGATTTATTGTGGTTTCACCATGTTCCATGGGACTATAGATTAAAAAACGGAAAAACGCTTTGGGACGGTATGGCATTAAAATATCAAGAAGGTGTAAATCAAGTTGAACACATGGGAAAAACGTGGGATACCATGGAAGCTTATATAGATTCGGGACGATTTAATGAAGTGAAAATGTTATTAAATATCCAGTTTAAAGAAGCAAAATGGTGGCGAGATGCCTGCTTATTATATTTTCAACAATTTTCAGGAAAACCATTGCCTGATGGTGTTGAAAAACCAACTCAAACTTTAGAATACTTTAAATCATTAAAATTTCCTTTTGCACCAGGGAATTAAGACAAAGTAATATGAAACAAAAAATAGCAGTAGTAACTGGCGGTAATTCGGGACTAGGATATGCAACCGCAAAAAAATTATGTGATCATGGCATTAAAACTTACATAATTGGTAGAACTAAAGAAAAAACGGAAGAAGCCTGTGCTGAAATTGGCGTAAATGCCCTACCTGTTATTTTCGATTTAAACAATTTAGAAGGAATTCCAGCTATAATCGCTCAAATAGCAAAAGAAGGAAATATTGATATTCTTGTAAATAATGCAGGGATCAACGCTAAAAAAGAACTAATAGATGTTACAGATGAAGAGTTTGATGCCATTATTCACACTAATATTAAAAGTGTTTTTTCAATAACAAGAGAAGTAGTTAAAATAATGAAGAACCATGGTGGAGGTAACATTGTTAATATTAGTTCCATGGCTTCTCAGTACGGTATACCAAAAGTTATTGCATATACAGCAAGTAAAGGAGCTATTGAAGCGATGACGCGTGCCATGGCGGTGGAATTGGCTCAGTATGGTATAAGAGTAAATTGTGTAGCCCCAGGTTTTATAAAAACCAAAATGTCTGCCAAGGCATTAGATAATGATCCAGAAAGAAAAAACAAAGTGCTTTCTAGAACTCCAATGGGAATTTTAGGAGACCCATCAGATATTGGCGATGCTGTATACTATTTCGCTTCAGCCGAATCAAAATTTGTAACAGGCACCATATTACCAGTTGATGGTGGTAACAGTATTGGTTTTTAATAGCTATTGAAATGAAAAAAATGCAACAAACAATGCGATGGTTTGGTCCAAATGATGCCATTTCCCTAAAAGATATTAGGCAATGTGGTGTTGAAGGCATTGTAACAGCTTTACATGAAATACCTGTAGGAGATATTTGGACTGTTGAAGCGATAAAAACGCGTCAGGAAACTATCAGGAAAGCAGGTATGGAATGGACGGTAGTTGAAAGTTTACCTGTTCATGAAGATATAAAAAAAGCGAATGGAGCATATTTGCAATACATTGAAAATTATAAAATCAGTTTAAGAAATCTGGCAGCCTGTGGTATTACTATAATCACATATAATTTCATGCCTATTTTAGATTGGGTACGTACCAATCACGCATTTGAAAATGCTGATGGAAGCAAAGCTTTATTGTACAATCAAGTGGCTTTTAATTATTTCGATCTTTTTTTATTAAAAAGACCAAATGTTGAGAACGATTATTCTGATGAAGAAAAACAAATTGCTATAAATTACGGAAACACACTTTCGCAATCAGATAAAGAATTGTTATTTAAAAATGTGCTGCTAGGGTTACCAGGAAGCAAAGTAAATTTTACAAGAGAGCAGATTCTTTTGCTACTTGAAAATTATAAAGGCATAAATAACGATAAACTAAGAGATAATTTAATTTATTTCTTATCAGAAGTTGCCCCTGTAGCAGAAGAATTTGGGGTAAAATTAGCCATTCACCCAGACGATCCTCCTTTTTCAGTACTAGGTTTGCCAAGGGTTGTTAGTACAGAAAAAGACTTAAATTCTATTTTTAGTGCAATGCCTTTAAACGCCAACGGACTTTGTTATTGTACGGGTTCATTAGGTGCAGAACCAAATAACAATCTTGAACAAATAATTGACGATTATGGAGACCGAATTCATTTTTTACACATTAGAAATGTAAAAAGAGAAAATAAAGATGTTTTTAGGGAATCTGAACATCTTAATGGCGATAACCCTATTGAAAGTATCATGGAAAAATTGGTTCTATTGATGCAGAAGAGAAACGTTAGTTTGCCAATGCGGCCAGACCATGGCTTTTTACATTCCATTGAAGAAGGAAAAGAACAATATCCAGGCTATTCTTTAGTAGGAAGACTTAAAGGGTTGGCAGAAATTAGAGGATTGGAAATGGGGATCCAGTATAAATTAAATTTAAATTAAAAATCACTTATAGTCATGAATCTATTAAAAAAGGGACAATCTTTAATATTGTTAATTTTAATAAGTAATGTTGTTTTTGCTAATAATATTGGTAATTACGTTGTTTCTTCAGCATCTAGCAAAAGTTTTCCTGTAGTTTCTAAAGAAAAAGCTGCATCAATTATAGTGAGCGATACTGACTTCAAAGGTGTTTTACGTGTGGCAGAACATCTTCAAAATGACATTTTTAATGTAACCTCAGTACGTCCAAAAATGATAACTAATTCTATTCCGAATGAAGATTATGTTATTATCATTGGTACTTTAGGTAAAAGTTCAATAATTAATCAATTAGCTAAAGAAGGTAAAATAGATGGTTCTCAATTAAAAGGTAAATGGGAAAAATTCATCACCCAAGTTATAGAAAACCCTTTTCCTGGAGTTAAAAAAGCATTGGTTATTACTGGTTCAGATAAACGAGGGACTATTTATGGTATTTATGATCTTTCAAGCCAAATAGGAGTTTCGCCTTGGTATTTTTGGGCAGATGTTCCTGTAAAAAAACAATCTGAATTACACGTGCTTCCCGGTATTCATACTTTGGGAGAGCCTAAAGTAAAATACAGAGGCTTTTTTATAAACGATGAAGCACCTGCTTTAACAGGTTGGGTTTATGAAAAGTATGGTGATTTTAATGCAGAGTTCTATGATAAAGTTTTTGAACTTATTCTTAGAATGAAAGGGAATTATTTATGGCCTGCCATGTGGCCACCAAGAAAATTTAATGAAGATGATTCTCAGAATGCAATTCTTGCAGATGAATATGGCATTGTCATGGGAACTTCACACCACGAACCTTTAACACGTGCGCATGCCGAATGGAATTCAAAAGTTAACGGCAAATGGGATTTCAATACCAATGCAGATGGTTTAAAAGAATTCTGGAAAGGTGGCATGGAACGCATGGGAACTAAAGAAACTCTTGTAACTATTGGTATGCGCGGTGATGGTGATGAAGCTATGAGTGAAGGTACTGCAACAGATTTACTTGAAACAATAGTTAAAGAACAACGTGAAATTATTGCAAATGTAACAGGAAAACCTGCTGAAGAGACACCTCAAATCTGGGCGCTTTATAAGGAAGTACAAGATTATTATGATAAAGGCATGCAAGTTCCAGATGATGTTACATTATTGCTTTGCGACGATAACTGGGGGAACTTAAGAAAACTACCTAGTCTAGATGCAAAACCTCGTAAAGGTGGTTATGGTATTTATTATCATTTCGATTATGTTGGTGGGCCTCGAAACTATAAATGGCTTAACACAAATCAAATAGAGCGTACTTGGGAACAAATGCATTTGGCATACGAACATGGTGTAGATAAAGTTTGGATTGTAAATGTTGGCGACATTAAACCAATGGAATTTCCAACACAATTTTTCTTTGACTATGCTTGGGATCCCGAAAAATGGCATGCAGACAATTTACAAGATTATTACACAATATGGGCAAAAGAGGTTTTTGGAGGTATTCAAACAGAAGCCATTGCAGATATCATGAAAAAATACACCAAGTATAACGCGAGAAGAAAACACGAATTAATAGATGCATCAACATATAGTTTACATAATTATAACGAAGCCAATAATGTTGTAGAGGAGTATAATGCCCTTGCAAAAAAGGCACAAGCAATAAACGACCTACTACCAGAAACATATAAAGATGCTTACTACCAATTAGTGCTTTTTCCTGTATTAGCAAGCGCAAACCTTAATGAGCTTTATGTAAGCACTGCAAAAAACAATCTATATGCAAAACAAGGGCGAGCAGCTACAAATTTTTATGCAGAAAAGGTAAAAGAGCTATTTAATAAAGACAAAGAATTAACTAACTATTACCATAAAGAAATGGCTAATGGAAAATGGAACCACATGATGTCTCAAACCCATATTGGTTACGAAATTTGGCAAGAACCTAAATTTAATAAGATACCCGAAACCTATAAAATTGATGAAGCCGATGATCCAGAAATGGGGGTTTCCATTGAAGGATCTAAGGAGTGGTGGTCTGGTAATAATGAAGATGCTATACTGCCAATTTTCGATTCTTTCAATAACCAAAAGTATCCTATTGAAATTTTTAATAGAGGGAAGAGTAGTTTTTCTTATGAAATTAATACTAATGATTCTTGGATAAAAGTATCAGAGCCAAATGGTACTATAGAAAATGAAAAGACCATAACTATAAGTATTGATTGGGATAAGGCTCCAAAGGGTGCTCAAAACGCTGTTATAAATGTTGTGGGAGCTGGGAAGCAAGTACCAGTTTATATTAAAATAAACAACCTAAATCCATCAAATATAGTGGGTTTTGTTGAAAACAATGGATTCATTTCAATTAATGCAAAAAAATTCTCGAAGAAACACGAACCAAAGGAATTCCAATGGAAAGTTGTTGAAAATCTAGGAAAAAAAGATGCTGCTGTAATTTCTCTACCAATAAAAAAAGGTAGGGTAGCGCTTTCAAAAAAATCACCCAAGTTATCATACCATGTTAATTTTCAGAACAAGGGAAAAGTAAAAGTACACATGCATTTTTCTCCAACTATTAATTATGCACCAAGAGAAGGGATGTATTTTGGTTTATCGTTCAATAATGAGAAACCAACCCAAGTAAATTATGATTCAGACCCAAATATTTTCAATTACAATGGGAAAGTACCAAGTAATTGGCACTTAAACGTAGCAGATAATATTAAAATTATTACCACAGAATTTGAAATTGATAAAGCAGGAAACCATACTTTGAATTATTTTAGGGTTGATGAGGGGTTGGTACTTCAACAAATTATTATAGAAACTGAAAATAGCATCTTAAGAGATTCTTATTTGGGGCCTTCAGAAAGTTATAAAGCTGAGTAATTAACTATGAAGACAATTAAATTTTTACTTCTAATAATACTTCTTGCAATTTTTTTTAATTGTAGTGTTTCGTCTGATGAAGATGAAGTAAAAGTGTCTACTGCTAAAGAACCTGACCCAACAACAACAACAACAACAACAACAACAACAACAACAACAACAACATTAAAGAAAGCCGTTAGTTTCCCTATAGGAAATATAGTTTCTGCAAGTAGATTGTCAGGTTCTGATGTTGACTTTCGAATTTTATTAAACAAAGAATTCAATAGTATAACTGCTGAAAATGACATGAAAATGGCTTCTATGTTTACAGGCCCAGATACTTATGATTTTAGTAAAGGAGATGCTATTGTTGCTTACGCAAAAAAGAATGGGTTTAGAGTTCATGGTCATGCTTTGGTTTGGCATGCATCTATACCAAATTGGTTAAAAAATTATGCTGGAAGCGATGCTGAATTTGAAGCTCAGGTTAAAGGCTATATTAAAGCCACGGTAGTTCACTTTGCATCTATTAAAAACTCAGAAGGCAAATCTGTTGTTGAAAGTTGGGATGTAGTTAATGAACATTTTACAAGCGATGCAACTACAGCTGTTTTTAATACCCGTATGGGTGTTAATTATGTTTCTAAATGTTTTACATGGGCACGTGAAGCAGATCCAAATATAAAATTATTTTATAACGACTATAATTTAGGAAGCCAAAACTATAAAGCTTCTCAAGTTGTAGACATGGTTAACAATTTCAAAAACAACTCAACGCCAATAGACGGTATTGGTATGCAAATGCATATAGACTACCAATATCCAGACTTAAGCACCTTGACTGATAATTTAAAAATACTTAAAGATACAGGATTGTTAATTCATTTTTCTGAATTAGACATGACAGTGAATAAAGACAAAACACTTTCATCTTTAACATCACAAAGATCTAATGACCAAAAAGAAAGATATAATAAAATTGCAGCTTTATATAAAACCATTCCTGAATTGCAAAGATACGGCATCACTTTTTGGGGTATGAGAGATTACGATAGTTGGTTATTGAATTTCAATAATAATCCTAATGAATGGCCGTTGCTATTTTATTCAAATTACAGTTATAAGGATGCCTATTTTGGTTTTCTTGAAGGATTAATTAAATAACGAAACACAAAAATGAAGACATTAAAACAATTCCTGTTAACCTTAGCGATACTGATTTTTGCATACAATTGTAAAGAAACCAATCAACATAAGTCATCTAAAGATGTTATGCTTAAAGATGCATTTAATGAAAACTTTTTTATAGGCGTAGCTATTAATGAGAATCAAATATTGGAAATGGACTCATTGGAAACTGGCCTAGTATCTAATCAGTTTAATAGCATAACTGCTGAAAATATTATGAAATCCATGTTTATTCACCCTTCTAAAGATACATTTGATTTTAAAATGACAGATAAATATGTTGGGTTTGGCGAAAAGCATAATATGTTTATTCATGGGCATACTTTAATATGGCATAGTCAATTAGCTCCATGGTTTTCTATGTTAAAAGATAGTGTTTCAATGGTAACAGAAATGGAAAACCACATTAAAACTATTGTAAGTAAGTATAAGGGAAGAATACATTCATGGGATGTTGTAAACGAAGCACTTAACGAAGACGGAACATTACGACAATCTGTATTTTTAAAAACCGTTGGAGAAGATTATTTATCATTAGCCTTCAAATGGGCATCTGAAGTAGACCCGAACACAGATTTGTATTATAACGATTATAATATGACCAATGCTGAAAAAAGAAACGGGGCTATTAAGTTGGTGAAACATATTCAAGAAAAAGGCATAAAGATAGATGGAATAGGTATGCAAGGGCATTGGAGCTTAGAAAGACCATCGCTTCAGGAAATTGAAAAAAGTATATTGGACTATGCTGCGTTAGGGGTAAAAGTAGCTATTACCGAACTTGATATTAATGTATTGCCTAGTCCTTGGGAGTTGGTAGGAGCGGAAGTTAGCCAAAACTTTGAGGGCAATGAAAAAATGAACCCTTATCCAAAATCCTTACATGACTCAGTTCAAATAAAATTAGCTAATAGGTATCAGGATATTTTTAAACTGTTCTTAAAACATCAAGATAAAATAAGCAGAGTTACCTTTTGGGGCGTTAACGACAGTCAATCTTGGCTTAACGATTGGCCCATAAAAGGACGAACTAATTATCCCTTGCTTTTTGATAAACAACACAAACCTAAAAAAGCTTATGATAGCATTATGAGCCTAAAAAAACGAATTAACTAAATAGAAGTACATGAATTCAAATTCACAAAAATTATCCATTAAAGAAAAAGTTGGATATAGTTTAGGAGACCTTGCTGCAAATTTGGTGTTTCAAACATTGGTAACGTATTTAGCTTATTTTTATACGGATATTTATGGTCTCTCCCCAAAAGATGCATCAGCAATAATGCTAACAGTGGGGCTTATCGCAGCTTTTGGTTTTAATCCAATTATTGGAGTTTTAGCTGACAGAACAAGTACAAAATGGGGGAAATTTAGACCATGGATTTTATGGACAGCTGTTCCTTTAGGCATTATATCGTTATTAGCTTTCACCACACCAGATTTTACTTATAAAGGAAAACTAATATATGCCGTAGTAACTTATACTTTATTATTGTTATTATATGCAGGTAATAATTTGCCATATTCTGCACTAAGCGGTGTTATAACTGGTGATATGCGAGAAAGAAATAGTTTGTCATCTTATCGATTTGTGGCGGTTATGTTTGCTCAATTTTTCGTGCAAGTATTTATGCTAGGAATCATTAAAAGTGCTGGTGATGGTGACAAAGCTGTTGGAATTGAAAAGGTCATGACCGTATTGGCAATTGCTGGAACCATTATGCTGTTAATCACTTTTTTTACAACAAAAGAGCGTATTATACCCAAACCGGAACAAAGATCAAGTATTAAAGAAGATTTAGGCGATTTAAAAAAGAATAAACCATGGCTTATTATGCTAACGCTAACAACTCTGGTATTTATTACCCTTGCCATGAAAGGAGGCGCCTATGTTTATTATTTTGAAAACTATGTGGATAAGGAGAGTTTAGCAACTTTTATTCAACCAATACTGGATTTTTTAATTTCAGTAGGATTAGACCTTTTTGGAGATGATCCTATTTCTGCTGGATTTGGACTGTTTAATGCTGGTGGTATTATTTTTATGATAGTAGGGATTACGTTTTCTAAGGGACTAGCCGATAAATATGGGAAAAGAGATGTATTTACATTGTTCCTGTTTATTTCAGCCTTATTTATTTTTGCATTTTATTTCTTTCCACCAACATCTATCATACTCATATTTCTTTCTCAAATTTTGCATGGCTTTTTCTACGGAATTACTATTCCTATACTTTGGGCAATGATTGCAGATGTTGCAGATTTTTCTGAATGGAAAAATAATCGTCGAGCTACAGCCATCATATTTACTGCCATGATGGTTGGTTTAAAGGCTGGATTAAGCATAGGTGGAGCATTAACATCTTTGTTTTTAGGTGTTTATGGTTACGTGCCCAATTCATTAACTCAGCCAGTTACTGCAATTAACGGCATTAAATTGTTAGTAAGTGTTTTTCCGGCTATTCCATTTATAATTGGGGTAGGGCTCTTGTTTTTATATGAGATTAATAAGAAAATGGAAGTGAAGATTGAGTTTGATTTAAAAGAAAGAAGGTTGAAAGCAACCAACTAGTTTTTGTTAATATTATAAATACATTTAAATGCATCAGAATAATTTGAAACAGGTAAAGATAGAAGAATTAATAGATAGTGCTATTTCTAAGCCTATTGTAACTCATATATATACCGCAGATCCGTCTGCTCATGTTTTTAATAATAAAATATATATATATCCATCACATGATATAGATGCAGGAATTCCTTTTAATGACAATGGAGACCATTTTGGTATGGAAGACTATCATGTTATTTCTATGGATACAATAGATAGTGATGCGGTTGATAATGGCGTTGCACTTCATGTTAACGATGTCCTTTGGGCAGAAAAGCAAATGTGGGCACCAGATGCTGCTTATAAAAATGGTAAATATTATTTGGTGTTTCCAGCTAGAAATAAGCGAGGGATTTTTCAAATAGGGGTTGCTGTTAGCGATTCTCCAACAGGGCCATTTAAAGCAGAGCCCTTGCCAATAAAAGGAAGTTACAGTATAGATCCTGCTGTTTTTGAAGATGAAGATGGAAGTTTTTATTGTTATTTTGGTGGCATTTGGGGTGGTCAATTACAAAAATTTCGTAATAATAAGTATGATGAGGCTAATGAATTGCCTAAAGCGAACGAAACCGCTTTAGGACCTATAGTGGCAAAAATGACGGACGATTTGTTGCAATTTGCAGAGGAACCAAAGGAAATTAAAATACTTGATGCCTTTGGAAACCCACTTCTAGAAGGAGATAATGATCGGCGTTTTTTTGAAGCTTCTTGGGTTCATAAATATAAGGGCAAATATTATTTCTCATATTCAACGGGCGATACACATTTTATTTGCTATGCTATCGGTGATAGTCCTTACGGACCATTTACATATGCAGGAAGAATTTTAAATCCTGTAATTGGTTGGACGTCGCATCATTCTATTTGTAAATTTGATGATAAGTGGTATTTGTTTTATCACGACTCAAGTTTGTCAAAAGGTATAACGCACTTAAGATCTGTAAAAGTAGCCGAAATAACATATAATGAGGACGGAACTATAAATACTTTAAATCCTTATAAATAATAGCTTACAAAAATTATTTAAAAATGAAAACTTGGTAAATGGTCATAAAATATAAGACAATTTGATTTTTTAGTACTCAATAGAGCTCGACCTCAATTTAAAAATCAAAATTATATGGATCTGGACCTATACGTTTCCCTTCATTAAGAGAATTTAGAAGTTCCATATCTAAATTTGAAAGTTCAAAATCGAAAAGTTCAGAGTTTTCTACAATTCTATCTGGTTTTGATGACTTTGGTATGGTTACCACACCATGTTGTAAATTCCATCGCAAAACAATTTGTGCAGCACTTTTGCCATATTTTTTAGCAAGTTCACTAATAGCATTTATTTCTGTAACTTGTCCTTGTATTAAAGGACTCCAAGCCTCCAATTGTATATGCTGTTCTTTACAAAATTTCAACAATTCGGGTTGAACTAATAAGGGGTGAAATTCAATTTGGTTTACAGCAGGTTTTACTTCACAAACGTTAAGTATATTTTGTAGATGTGGAATCATAAAATTACTTACACCAATAGCTTTTGCACGGCCAGATTTATAGATTTTTTCCATTTCATTCCAAGCATCCAAATAAAAATTATTAACAGGCCAGTGTATTAAATACAAATCTACATAATCAGTATTTAACTTTTTTAGACTTTCTTCAAACGCTTCTGATACTCTTTTTTTGCGAAGATTATCATTCCAAACTTTGGTGGTTAAAAAAATATCTTCTCTAGCAATACCACTTTCATTTATAGCTTTCCCTACACCAATTTCGTTTTTGTATACTGCTGCAGTATCAATACTTCTGTATCCTGTTTCAAGGGCTTTACGAACGGCATTATTAACTGCAGCACCATCTTCAATCAAATATACACCAAAACCTAGCCATGGCATTTTTACGCCATTGTTTAAGATTGTTTTATCATTAATATTATTGATCATTTTTTTGGAATTACAAATAAATGCTACAAATATAAAACCTTTATTCAATACACCAATTTGCTCGTTCTTTAAATTCCGCTTGAAAATCATTTTTCCATTTGGAAATTGTTGTTGCTCCTAATCCATCAACATAATGGTTAGTTTTTTCTTTACGAATATATTGACCGCCCCAACTTGGTTGCGTTGGATCCTCAGAATTATTTATACCGCGATTCGCACTAACAAGGTATAAGAAAGCAGGTGAATCACCTTCTATTACACCAGGCCCTGCAATGGCTTTTGGCGGATATATGGCACAAAGTGGTCCATGGTTATTAATGATGTTTTCTTCTGCCCACTCTTGACTGTCACTTCGGAAAATTCCATGATACGTTTTTCTTGATTCGATTATAAATAAATCTGGAAATTCTTGCATCAACCATTCATGCGAGGCGTCTTGACAAGCAATAAGAAATATTCGCAGTTTGCTAATGAAAGCTTTTAATTCCTTTTCATTTCGTGAATTTTTAACATCCCAAATGGCTTGGGCAACTTCTCTTGGGCCTCCCCAAACACTAATCCATAACGGCCTTGAATCTGGCTTATCGGCCGCAGCTATAATAGCGTTAGATGCTTCGCTATCTAGTCCTTCGCCAATAATCTCGTTAACAGGTTGTTTTCCGCAGCCCCATTTTATGGCAATTCCGTTATTATTTCCTTTTCCTTCGTAGGTAACGGCTCGTAAAGCGTTGGCTGTTGGGAATTTGGGATCATGTTTTCTTAAGTTTTCATCAACCTTATCGTATTCATCAAGTGCCGCTAGCATGTTTCTCTTTTCAGCTATCATATCAAAAGTTCCTGCGGAAACAATCAATCCTTCAACATCAAATTCATTAGAATATAGAAGAAACCGTACGATAGACTGTACATCATCTGGGTCGCTATTGGTTACAGGAAATGGGGGGAAATCTGAGGTAACAATAATACGATGCCTATTGTTGGGCGTAGTTTCCTGAGATACCAATGGTTTGCAAGCTGTTATTGTTAAAAGCAGAAGAACAATGGGTTTTATATAATATTTCAATTTCTTAAATTTTTATATTATTGAGGTATAGAGCTGCATTAATATTTTTTATTTAACATTAATTATTAAACGTCGATATGCATATAAATTAGGATTTCCATCATCATGTAACTCTAATATAATATGTATATTTTTACCAACGGCATCGTTTGGAATTTTGAAAGAAGCCAGAGAAGAAGTATTATTTTCAATTGTTATTTCATTAATATAAGAACTTGGTTCCTTATAAAAAAACCAGGAATAAGCTAATGCATTATCATCAGGATCAATAGATCCATTTGCATTTAATTTAATTATTTCTCCCACAGATGCTATTGTTTCTAAAACTTGTCTTGATTTATCCCCATTTAAAATTGCAATTGGGTGGTGATTGGCATCTTTGTAATTTGAAGTTACGCTCCAATCCATACGAGCAGCAAAATCATTATTGTAACCATTATGCCATTTTTTTATAGCTTCGGAACCTTCAGAAGTATTTCCATACATGTAATATGGGTCATATCTGGTTTCACCATCTTCTTTAATTTTGGGTACTTCAGACATACTACGTATTGCAGCTTTTTTGGTGAAACTAAAGCGACCTCCCCAACCACCTTGGTCTATTTGATCGGGATCATTTAAGCCATTGGGATACACATGCATAAATGCAGGTGTATCACCTTCTGGAGCGTATTTTGTATCTGGATACACAGCCCCTAATGGCCCATGATTTTGGATGTTTTCTTGATAATAAACACCATTTTTAGTAGGTTGCCATCCATAAACTCCTGTTGCTCTAATATAAAAAACTTCAGGAAAATTTTTAGCAATCCAAGCTCCAGAATCATCTTGCCCTAACACATCATATAATCTTAATTTACTTAAGAATTTTTTTAATTCTTCGGGGGTTCTAGATTCTTTTACATTCCATATAGCCTGGGCAATAGTATTCATACCTCCCCAACCCATTACCCAGACTGGTCGTGGGTCATCTTTATCTACACTTGCAATAATTAGGTTCGAACCTGGGCTATCTTTACCAGCACCAATATCACTCATACCATATCCTGTTTGTCCCATTACGGAAATAGATTTAAGGTATTCAGGAGTTGGAAAACCTTTTGCATGTGCTTTTAAATTAGGATATACATCAGTATAAGTGTCTACAATTTTGTCCAACATTGCTGTAGTTTTTTGTGTTTTTTTCCAACAACCAGTTGCAACAATTAACCCTTCAATGTCATATTCATTGGCACTTACCAATTGTCGAACCATGGATTGCTCGTCGTCCGGATCTGCACCAAGATCCGTTGTATTAATAATTCTTGGTTTATACGAACTGTTTTTTTGATAAGCTATTTGTTCATTTTTTGTTGATGATTTAAGGGTAGAGCAAGATATTATAACTACAAGTATTATAAATATATAGAGGAATTGATGATTGTTTTTCATAAAATTGATCTTATAAAATGAGAACGATTTATTTGTTTTTATCATGAGGAGGAATGGTTACATTATTTTTAATCTTGAATAATGTTTTAATAATAAAAATACTGCCTGTATGTTTTTAAAATTAAACAATACAGGCAGTAGTAAAAACTAAACAAACAATATAAACTAACTCAAAAAGTTTTAATTATATCCAGGGTTTTGATATGCAGCTATATCTGCATCAGTACCTTCCATACGATCAAATTGACTTTGTGGAATTGGGCGTAAATACGCTGTTAGTGGTATTGTGCGGTTAACAGTTACAGGAGTATGGTCTCCTTTTGACGTTCCGCATATGGTATAAGAAGCAGATCTAATATGCCATGTTTGCGTGCGTGCTAAATCATACCAACGTTTCCCCTCTCCATAATATTCACGAGTACGCTCATCTAAAATATAATCTATGGTTATGCTTGCTGGTGTTGCTGCTACCATATCGGCACTGTTATCTTGAACTTTTGCTGCTTTACCATTATTATCATAATACCATTTTCCTGCACGGGCGCGAATAACGTTTATTAACTCTCTAGCACTTTTTCCAGATTGAGGTGTTGCTCCTTTAACTGCAGCTTCAGCAGCTATAAAGTATAACTCTGAAAACTTAGCAATTGGAAACGGGCGAGTGTAAGTAACATTTGCTTGCCCTAAGGTGTTTCCGTTATCTGTACGATAAGGCCCTAATTTCCATAACCCCGGATACATTAATCTGCTTATACCTGTTGGTGTAACAATCCAATCAGCTCTTCCTGGTAATACACCTGCACCAACACCACTACTGCCAGCTCCACTTGGATAAACTACAGCAGGATTATCAGTATCTATAAAAGTTAACATGGGGTCTTCCATTTGAACAGGTAAGTTATTGGCATTGTACAAGGTTGTAACAGTTGAGGTTCCTCTTAGCCAGTTACCACGATATACTGTTGTAAAAGTGCCATCGTATCTTGAATCGTTAATTTTATCTGCAAATGTGTTTTTAATGGTTTGATGCGTAGGAGTGAAGCCTGTCCATGGACGTCCATGAGGTTGCGTAGCTTCACGGCCAACAGATGAAATATTATAAGAACCACCAGCTGTTGCTGAACTTCTTATTTCAGTATAATTCCATGTTGCTAGCCATCCAGCAAAATTACCAGGAGAACTGCCCGAACCCCAGCCGGTTACTGGAGCTCCGTTATAAAGATCGCTACCTTCAGTATGGTCTGCGTACAATAACATTTCTTTATTTCGGTCGTTAGATCCTTCATTTACGTCATAGAAATAATCTAGCAATCCTATAGAACTAGGTCTCATATCAATACCATCAACAGCTATGTTATAAGCTTGTTGAAAATACCAGTTGGCATCATGACCATCTGGATCTGTTCTAGGAGTAGCAGGATATGTTGGAACATTATTTGGGTTTTGTAACCACCAGGCATACGTTAAATAAGCTTGAGATAAATACAAACGTGCAACGGTTTTGTTCACTGTTCCTGTAGCTCGGGTGTTTTCATTAGGTAAATCTGCTACCGCTTTTATTAAATCTGGGAAAATAGCTTGGGTATAAACTTCTGGCACCGTGTTACGTACAGATGTGCGAACAGTAGAAGTATTAAATTTTAACGCTCCAGCTCCAAGATCTAAAGGTACACCACCGAATGTCTGAACTAACAAGAAGTAATCAAATGCTCTAAAAAATCTAGCTTCTGCAACAAGGGCATCCGATATGGTGCCAACAGCTTCAGCATTTTCAATAATACCACTTGCTGTGTTAATGTTTGGGAAAACACCCCAAATACCAGCATATGGATTATTTTGAGACGACAGATTTCCTACCCCTGAAAAATCGGCATTTTTTGCATCATTGTTAACGTTTTGTCCCCAAGTACTCTCATCGGTACCAGATTGTACTCCTGCTAAATAATAACCGCTACCGTAAAAGTTACGCGTATGGGCATACAATGCCGTTAATCCTCCTAATACACCTTTTTCAGTTTTGAAATATTCTGGTGTATAAATACTACGAGGTTGTTCCTCTAAAATATCCGAGCAACCAAGCAAGACCAACACCATTAAGGTTGTTGATGCTATAAAAGTTTTAATTAGTGTTCTTTTCATAATTATTTTTTTAAAATGTGATATTAAGACCTATAACATAGTTAGTAGTGGTTGGTGTGTTTGTACCAATAGTTAGCAAACGTTTTCTTTGGTCATTTTGTCCAAAAGTAACAGCCGAATTTTCATTAGCAAATGAATTTGTTTCAGGATCCATACCAGACTGTTTTTTATAGGGCGAGAAAAACACGAATGGGTTTTGCGCCGTTACATAAAGTCTTAATCTGTCAATTCCTGTGTTTTTAAACCATTTACTTTGATCAAAATTATAACCTAATGTAATGGTTCTTATTTTTACATATGAAGCATCAAAGTATGAAAGTGAATTCAAATATTTTGGTTGGTCCCCTCCTATACCGCCTGGTTTTGGAAATTTAGCATCGGTGTTGTCTGGTGTCCAGTAATCTACGTCTATATTTCCTCTACGTCCGGTTAAAATATTAAGATATCCATTAGCGCCATAAGGAGTTGCTATAAGTAATCCGCCACTTTTAAATGCGCCAACAATACTAAAATCGATGCCTTTATAAGCTAAACGTGTATTAAAACCACCTTGAAAATCTGCTTGCATACTCATAATTTGCCTATCAGCAGGTCCAATAGCTCTAACCGGAGAGCCATCAGAATTGTAGTCTCCAGTATATTCAACTTTAACCATGCCTTCATTACCACCTGGTTCGAAGGTGTTTAAATATTGATATTGAGGATCGTCTTGATTCCAAAGTCCTACTGCTTTGTAATCATAAATTACATCAATAGGCTGTCCTACAAACCACCAGTTACTTTCGTCTCTATCTAAGCCAGAGGCTAATTTGGTAAGCTTGTTACGGTTGGTGTAAACATTAAGGCCTGCCTCCCAAGTAAAACCATCTGGATTGTCTATCAAAACGCCGTTAAGTGCAAATTCTAGACCTTTGTTTTCAGACTCACCTATGTTTGCCATGTAACTGCTAACTCCAGATGTTTGTGGTAAACCAACTCTAAATAATAAATCGGTGGTTTTAGTAGCATAATAATCTACGGTACCGGATAATCTGTTATTTAGCATGCTAAAATCTAAACCGTAGTTCATTGTGGTAGATTTTTCCCACCCTAAATTTGGATTTGGTAATTCGGAAACACTGAAACCTGTTGTGTAAGTATCTCCAAAGTTATAAGGCGTTGTTCCTAAACGCCCAAGAGTAGAGTAAGGATCGATAGATTGGTTGGAAGTTGTACCATAACCAGCACGTATTTTTAATGAGTTTATTAAACTAATATTCTCCATAAAAGATTCATTGTGAATATTCCATCCAACAGAAATCGCAGGATAAGAAACCCACTTATGCCCGGGTGCTAATCTTGAAGACCCATCGGTTCTGTAACTTGCAGAAAGCATATAGCGGTTATCATATGAATACATTAAACGCCCCATTACAGATTGTAAACCACTTACCGTGTACCATTGCTGACTTGGGTCAACAATTGGTTGGTCATTAGCGCGTCCTAAATTATAAAATTGAAAAGAATCTGCTGGAATATCGGTAGCAGTAACTCTAGATCTATTGTATGAGTTTTCTTCAGATGAGTATAAGGCTAATGCATTAAAACTATGTTTTTCTGCAAAAGTACGGTCGTAAGATAGTATATTTTCAATGGTCCAGCTTGTAGTTTGCGAGTTACTTATAGATGCTGATGATTTTGTTGTTGGGTTATCACTAAAAACACCTTCACCTTGATAATAACCACCGTTGGATTGACGGTAATTTAGACCAAGATTTAAACGATAGCTCAATCCTTCGATTCCAGGAATTTGTAAAACCCCATATATCGAGTTGTACGATCCGAAATTTTTAGTTTGATCTATGTAACTATCGCCTAAAGCTTCTATACTTGCTCTCGTATAAACCCATTGCGTATCTAAAGGCATTTGTACAACTCTTTTTAGTGAACCGTCTGCATTATAAGGATTTGCTATAGGCGTGGAATTTAAAGTACCGTAGATTCCTAAACTATTTCCATTGTTAACAGCATAGCTGTTGTTTGTTGTGAAACCAACTTTAAGGTGATCTCCAATTTCTTGATCGATAGACGCTCGTAATGAAATACGTTCGTAATCCTGACCAGGAAGTACAGATTCATCTTTATAATAACCTAAACCAAAATTGTAGTTGCTTTTTTCTCCACCACCAGAGATACCTATATCATGACTAGTTACTGTTGCAGTACCAAAAAGTAAGTCTTGCCAATCAGTATTAACGCCAACCTCTTCATCAAGACCTGGTGTTTGATAAATATTTGCTTCTGTACGAAGTTTAGTAAATTCTTCACCATTCATCATAGGGTATTTGGCAAAAATATTCTTAACACCAAAATAGCTGGTATAGTTTATTTTAGCCTCTTGTCCTTTACTACCTTTATTGGTGGTAACTAAAATAACACCATTTGCCCCACGAGAACCATAAATAGCAGTTGCCGATGCATCTTTTAGAATATCAACGCTTTTAATATCAGTTGGGTTAAGGTCTGTAATAGAACCAGCAAAAGGAATACCATCTAATACAATCAATGGATCGTTACTTGCGTTTAATGAACGTGTACCACGAACACGAATTTGCATAGAGGCTCCTGGTTTTGTTGAACTTTGTGCGAATTCAACTCCTGACACCCTACCTTGAAGCGATTGGGATATATTAGGAGATGGTACTTCAAGTAGCGCTTCCCCTTTAATAGAAGCAACAGAGCCTGTTACAGATTCTTTTCTTTGGGTGCCATATCCTATTACTACAACCTCGTCTAATGCAGCCGTGTCTAAATCAAGCGAAATATTGATTGTTTTTTGATTGTTTACGGATACTTCTTTGGTTTTATATCCCAAAAAGCTAATAACTAGTACACCATTAGATGGCACATTATTTAATGTGAATTCGCCATCAAAATTAGTAGCAGCACCATTTTTAGTGCCTTTTAAAATTACATTCGCACCAGGTATTGGACCATCAGAGCTAATGACTGTTCCGGTAACTGTGTTCTGCGCATCCATTCCCGTGCAAAACATAAACAGGAGAAAAAGAAATCCCATCTGTTTAATGTGTTGGCTTTTAAAAAATAAATAGTTTGTCATAAAATTTGTGTTTAGAATTGTAATAAAGTTAGTAATGATTATTTAGTAGTTATTTAATTTAATTATATACTATATTATCTTAATTATATTCAATTTTAATCAAATGTATAAAATAATTTTTCAAAACACAACCGATTGCGTTAATTTTTTTAACATTTTATTATAATTTTAAATTTTTAATCCTGAAAACAATAGAATAATGTGAACTGAGGTTTAATTTAGGATATGATAATTTTATTTTTTGTTTATTTTAATATATCAAAAAAACATTCATATTATTGTCAATTTAAAACAAACATATAAATTAATTTTTAATCGCGCAATCGATTGTGTTGAAATTTGCTTATTTTTGCTGAAATTTTTATTCCTTAATTTATAATAATAGATAAACTACATTTGCTTAAATGATTATTTTAGGAATTTCCGCATATTACCATGACTCTGCTGCAGCCATAATCGATAATGGTAAGGTATTATATGCAGCTCAAGAAGAGCGGTTCTCAAGAATAAAAAATGACGCATCATTCCCGGAAAAGGCAATTGAGTTCTGTCTTTATGAAGCTGGGTTAAGTTTTGAAGATATAGATCTTATATCTTTTTATGATAAGCCTTTTTTGAAATTTGAAAGGTTATTAGAAACTTATTACGCATTTGCTCCAAAGGGTTTCAAATCATTTGCCAAAGCCATGCCAGTTTGGTTAAAGAAAAAGCTTTTTATTAAGCAGTTTATAAACAAAAGAATTATAGCTTTAAGTAAATCTAAAAAAATAAAAATACCAATAAATTTCCCAGAGCATCATTTGTCTCATGCTGCTAGTGCTTTTTATACATCTCCATTTAAAAAATGTGCCTACTTAACCGTAGATGGAGTAGGGGAATGGGCAACTACTTCGTATGGTATTGCATGTGGTGAAAAAGGTGTTAAAGTATTAGGTGAATTACATTTTCCAAATTCACTTGGGTTGTTTTATTCATCGTTCACTTATTTTTTAGGATTTAAGGTGAATTCTGGTGAATATAAAATGATGGGACTAGCTCCTTATGGAAACTCTAATTCAAAATCGGTTTCTTATTTTATTGAAATTATAAAAGAAAAATTGATAGATATTAAACCAGATGGTTCCGTAAAACTTAACATGGTTTATTTTGAATATCCTGTGGGTTTACACATGGTAAATCCTGAAAAATGGGAACTGTTATTTGGATTAAAGAAACGATTACCAGATGAAAAATTAGTACAGATACATGCTGATTTAGCGCTTGCAGCACAAAAAGTTACTGAAGAAGTGCTAATTAAACTAATTAAATTTGTAAAACAAGAAACAAATGAAAGCTACTTGTGTCTGGCTGGAGGGGTAGCGCTAAACTGTGTTGCAAATTCAATACTATTTCAACAAAATATTTTTAAAGATATATATGTGCAACCAGCTGCGGGTGATTCTGGTGGTGCTATAGGAGCAGCATTGGCTGTAGCTTATATTAAGCAAGATTTAAACTTTCAAGGTCTAAATAAACCCTTCAATGTTTATTTAGGTTCTAAGAGCTCAAATCAAGATATTGGAAGGCTTTTAAGGAAATATAAATGCAATTTCAGGCATTTTGAAAGTAAAGATGAACTGGCTAAAGTAACTGCTCAATACATAGGCGAAAAAAAAGTTGTTGGTTGGTATAGAGGCAGAACAGAATTTGGGCCAAGAGCCTTAGGTAACAGAAGTATATTAGCGGACCCAACAGTTCCAGAAATGCAATATACTTTAAATATGAAAATTAAATTTAGAGAAGGTTTTAGACCCTTTGCACCTGTTGTTTGTGAGGAAGATTATAATGATTATTTTGAGCATGGGAAACATTCATATTACATGTTGTTTACAAGTAAAGTGAAAAAATCATTAAGAAAAGATTTACCAGAAGACTTTGAAAAATATAGCTTAGAAGAAAAGCGTAAGTTAATAAAGTCTGATTTACCTGCCATTACGCATATTGATTTTTCAGCGAGGGTTCAAGTAGTAAATAAAGATTTAAACCCTGCATTATGGAATTTAATTCAGGCTTATAAAGAGCGTACAGGAATAGGAGTGCTGATAAATACTAGTTTTAACGTTAAAGACGAACCTATAGTTAATACCCCAGAAGATGCTTATCTTTGTTTTATGAAATCCGGTATGGATGTGTTGGTTTTAGAGAATTATATAATTGAAAAATAGATGGAGTTTATTAAAGATTTTTTTATTTTTTTAAAGGAAAGAAAAAAATGGTGGCTTTTGCCTTTAATTTTAATCTTCATGATTTTTGGTGCATTAATATTTATAACTAGTGGTTCTGCATTAGCACCATTTATTTATTCTTTATTTTAATGAAGTGGGAAAAATCTCTTGAAACCATTATTGTTTTAGCTTTAGCATCGCTTGTTGCTTCTTTGTGGTTTAGTGCTAGTTGGCTTATTTATATATCAATTGGATTGTTGTCTATATCATTTATCTCTAAAAAACTAACAACTCTAATAGGTAAAGGATGGTTTGGTTTTTCTGAATATTTAGGAATTGTAATGAATTATGTAATAATGTTCATTATATTTTATTTATTTCTATGCCCATTATCATTTTTTCAACGTTTTTTTGGCAGAAATCAAATATTGAAAAAGGGCGAGTTTGATTCTCACTTTGTTAAGCGGAATCATTTGTATGTTAGAAAAGACATTGAACATCCGTGGTGATTTTTTTTTTTTTTTTCATTTAATTCTTCTTTATAGTGATGCTGTTAAGCAAACCATTAATTGCTTCATTATTAAAACCTCTATTCTTTGCGTCTAAAAGTGTTTTAAGAGCCAAATCAATCTTGTTTAATTCAATGTAAGTTGATGCAAGATTTTGAGCTGACAAACTACTTTTATCAAGTTCATTATATTTAAAATAGTAATAGGCTGCTTTGTCTAATTTAGCTAGTTTCAAGCACATATTTGCAGCTAGCCTATAAACATCTGCCTCTTCTGGAAATTCAAAAATTAAAGATTGTGCTACTTGAAGGCCTTTTTTATATGCTTTTTCACGATTGTATCTGTTATAAGATTCATACATAATATCTCTCCAGTCTATTACTTGATTTGTATGAATTTCTATGGCTCTTCTTTCTTCATACGAAGGGTTTTGTATATAATGATAAGAAGATAATGGTCGATTTTTAGACATACTTAAATCATATGGCCATGATTTTTTTAAATCATCGATAAGAAATTTACCCCTAAGAGAATCAATTTGTGTTATTGGAATATATTCAAAAGCCTCATCATATGATATGTAATTATCCCAATTGCCTATATATTTTAATTCTTTCATTTTGTTATAAAAAGCATCTGCCATTATAAAATACCCTTTGATATTAGGGTGTAAATGTTCTGTAAGTAGTTCACTTCCAATTATACCTTCTGAAGAATGAGATGAAAAAATAGCTTTCATATCTACTAAAGAACAATTGTATTTTTTTGATAAATTCTTAATGACCTCATTCATTTTTTCTGGTGCCCGAAATCTTAAAAAATCTAATTCTTTAGCTAGATGCAAGTATTTTTTTGCAGTATCTTGGTTTTTGTAAAGATAATAACGACCAAGTGTATATGCAGCCATGGCATTATTCTTTGCCATTTTGTTAGCTTCAAAATTACCATCTTGTAAAGTTTTATTAAATTTAGTTTCATCTTCAATGGCATCGCTAATAAAAGGCTTTATATCTTTCTCATTAGATACAATTGTAGAAATAATAACAGGGATATCATTTTTTTTGTAGGTCTTTAAAATTTTTTCCAAATTACCCTCAAATTGGTTTGTTCCTGCATGGTAAACCTCCGAATTTAAAGGGATACGCTGCTCCTTTGCCATAACTTCCATTAAGGTTGTTTCAGTAACTTTAGGGGTGTCTTTTTTTTGGCTAAAAAGCTTAGTATAAGTGTTGTCTAATAATTGAAAGAAACGGAAATTTTTAAGAAAAAGAAAGGATCTTACCACCACAGGATGACTTCCAAAAGAGCTAGCCGAACCAACTCCCAATGCACCATAATACTCGTTGTGGCCGGCATATATGATAACAAGATCTGGTTTTTGGTCTATTATTTTATCTGTCAAATCCAATAAAGTATAAGAGTTTACTGCTGTAATTCCTGTGTTTACAACTTCTATGTTTTTCTCTGGAAATGTTTCAGATAACCTCTGTTTTAACAAACGAGGAAAAGAGCCACCGTGATAAAAAGGAAAGCCAACAACTGTTGAAGCTCCTTGTACAAAAATTCTAAATGTACTGTCTGTTTTTGTTCTAAGAAATAAGTCGGATTGATTATCTGAATGAAATCTGGTGTTTTTAAAATATTTCTTAGAAACACCAGAATTCATAATAAGATATTCTGGTCTGTTCTCAACTTTTACCTTATTGAATAGTTGATAATTATCTCCATAGCCCGTTATCCTTAGGATGAGCTCCATAAGTAAAACGAATATGAAAGGCAGTGAAATGCTAATAATTTTAAATAGGGTTTTCTTTTTCAAAATAATATAATTTAGCAAGTTGTTAGTTTTGTATAAACATTTTTGTGTTAATATATAAAAGATTAATTATTTAAATGCACTTCTAAAACATTCTCAAAGCATAAATCATTTTTTTTTTTTTTTTTTACTTTTCATTTCCTTTTACGTTTGTTTTTAGTGAAACAGGCTTGTCTGGTTTAGTTGTAAGCAATGTTTTTTTATTATAACCAGTAAATATATTATTAGTTGTTTTGCTTCCAGAATTAATATTGATATTTTTTTCCTTTTGCAATAGGGGCAGTTGTCTCCAACCAATAACTTATATAAATATTCAAAAGTACATCTATAGACACACTGCCATAAGTAACTAGATAGTCCTCCTTATAAAAAGTCATTTTTTTTTTTTAAAACGATGCATTTAAGAAACCATAAATCAACCTCGCTGCAATTTGTAATAACTTAAACCTTAAAATAAAATCTAATATTTTAAGCTCAGGTTTTGTACTTTTAAGTTTTAATGTGTAATTATTTTTGAAATAGGCGATTTTACTTCATGTTAAACCTACTGGTTACTAAAGACTTCACTTTGGGCAACAAAATCATTATTGGAATTTTGGTTGCCGTATTGTTCTATATTATTTTGAACTATGTCTTTAAAATGATAGAAATGGGTTATGTGTTAAAGCAAAAAAAGCCTTTATACAACCATTTCTATTTCCGATTAAGACGTTTAAAACAAAACGAAAAGGATATTTTACAACAACAATTTTCCTTTTATAAAAAACTTAATAATACAGAAAAAAGATACTTTGAACATCGTGTAGCATCCTTCATTAAAGATAAAGATTTTATTGGTAGAGATGGTATAGTAATTAATGACGAGATAAGGGTTTTAATTTCTGCAACAGCTGTTATGCTTACGTTTGGGTTTCGTGATTTTTATATTGGTTTAATTTCTAAAATCGTTGTATATCCAAGCGCATTTTATTCTAATACTAACAAAGCGTATCATAAAGGAGAGTTTAACCCAAGACTAGCCGCTTTGGTGCTCTCATGGGAAGATTTTAAAAATGGGTTTAGCAATCATAGAGATAATATTAATTTAGGAATACATGAGTTTACCCATGCCATACATATTAATAGTATGAAAGAGCGCGATGTAAGTTCAACTATTTTTAGTGATTCGTTTAAAGAATTGTCATCTATGTTGGCCTCAAATGAAACACTTAGAAATAAGTTAATGGAATCGGATTACTTTAGAAAATATGCCTTTACCAATCAGTTTGAGTTTTTAGCAGTTATTATTGAAAGTTTTATAGAAACCCCTCAAACTTTTAAGGCACAATTTCCTTATGTGTACAGTAAAGTAAAACAGATGCTGAATTTTACTATGGCTGGTTATTAAATGCGTTACATGATTTTTGTCATACTTTTTTAGGGCTCCATTTTATACTTTTAGTAAAAGTAAAAACGAAATTAAAAAACATGATACGTAAAGCACCAATTTCAATGATAATGACCGCTCCTGTTATTACATTAAAAAAGAAGGATAGTTTAGAAACAGCAGAACGACTTTTTAAAAAACACCATATAAGGCATATACCCGTTGTTAATGATAATGTTGTGGTGGGTATGTTAAGTTATACAGATTTACTTCGACTTAGTTTCGCAGATGTTACAGATAACCCAGATTCTGATGCTAATGCCGATGCCATGGTCTATAATATGTTTACAATAAAACAGGTAATGAAGCAGCAAATAATTACAGTTTCAACTTCAAATTCAATAAAAGACGTAGCAGAAATATTAGCAAGCAAAGAGTTTCATGCTTTACCTGTTGTAGATAATAATAAACTGGTTGGTATTGTAACCACTACGGACCTTATAAAGTATTTGCTAAAACAGTTTTAAGAGTTTGCAACAGCTCTTAATTGCTTAATAGTTTCAATTTGATTGTCACTTTTAAAAACAAAACTTCCGGCAACCAAAACGTCAGCACCAGCATCGGTTAGTGCTTTGGCGTTAGCGGTTGTTACACCGCCATCAATTTCTATAATGGTTGAAGCACCTTTACGTATAATTAATTCTTTTAATTGCCTTACTTTATCATACGTGTTTTCAATAAAGCTTTGGCCGCCAAAACCAGGGTTTACACTCATAATAAGCACTAAATCTATGTCGCAAATGGTGTCTTCCAATAAGCTCACATTTGTGTGCGGATTTAATGAAACACCTGCTTTCATGCCTTCGGCTTTAATGGCTTGTAAAGTTCTGTGTAAATGTGGACAAGCTTCATAATGAACCGTTAAAATATTACTTCCTAAATCTGCAAATGTTTTTATGTACCTGTCTGGATCAACAATCATTAAATGCACATCAACCGTCTTTTTTGTGTATTTCGTTATAGCTTGTAAAACAGGCATGCCAAAAGAAATATTTGGCACAAAAACACCATCCATAATATCAATATGAAACCAATCGGCATCACTTTGGTTTACCATTTCAATGTCACGCTGCAAGTTTGCAAAATCCGCAGCCAGTAAAGAAGGAGCAATTAGTTTAGAACCCATTAGATTATGAAGTTTTGTTAAGTTTTTGCAAATATAGAAAAACTCTTTTCAAAGTCCCTTTCCTTTGGAGGGGGATTTAGGGTGATGATAAAAAAAAATGAACCCCCGGTAATCAGCCGGGGGTTCTTTCATCAATCAAAAAACGAACAGTTATGTGTAACTGTTTGTTACTGTAATTTAGTTGTAAAAAGCTTACTAACCTAAATATGTTTTTAATATTTTGCTTCTAGAAGTATGTTTCAATCTTCTAATAGCTTTTTCTTTAATTTGGCGTACACGCTCACGGGTTAAATCGAACGTTTCTCCAATTTCTTCTAAAGTCATTGGGTGTTGGTTTCCTAAACCAAAGTATAGACGAATAACGTCTGCTTCACGGGGTGTTAATGTTTCTAAAGCACGCTCAATTTCTGTACGTAACGATTCGTGTAATAACTCTCTATCTGGGTTAGGCGATTCGCCACTATTTAATACGTCGTATAAGTTAGAATCTTCACCTTCAACTAAAGGGGCATCCATACTTACGTGACGTCCAGAATTTTTCATAGACTCTTTAACATCGTTAATAGTCATGTCCAATTCTTTTGCAATCTCTTCAGCACTTGGCGGGCGCTCATGGCTTTGCTCTAAAAACGCAAATGTTTTATTGATTTTATTAATAGAGCCAATTTTGTTTAAAGGCAAACGTACAATACGCGATTGTTCAGCCAAAGCTTGAAGAATCGATTGACGAATCCACCAAACGGCGTACGATATAAATTTAAAACCACGGGTTTCATCAAAACGTTGTGCCGCTTTAATTAAACCTAAATTACCTTCATTAATTAAATCGGGCAATGTTAAACCTTGGTTTTGATATTGCTTAGCTACCGATACAACGAAACGTAAATTAGCCTTGGTCAACTTCTCTAAAGCAGCTTGGTCGCCAGCTTTAATACGTTGTGCTAATTCTACTTCTTCGTCTGCGGTAATTAAGTCAACTTTTCCAATTTCTTGTAGATATTTGTCTAACGATGCGGTTTCTCTATTGGTAACCTGCTTCGTAATTTTAAGTTGTCTCATCTAAAGTTCCTCTAAGTTTTGAATTGAATATTGTTATTCAGTAGTTATACGTAACTACATTAAAAAATGTTACAAAAAGTTTTATATTATTTTTTTTATCATGCTTTATAGGACTCCATGATTTTTAAAAAGTCACTATAAATTAGTGTTTTATGCATAGATATATTAACGGCATTCCTTTTTGTAAATGTAATTAGAGCAGTTCAATAAATTTGTAGATATACAAAAAGGCGGGCTATCCTTTACAAGTTTTGGCTCGAAGCGTCCGCTCGCCAAAAGCTTTTCAATACTATCCCTAATGCGGTGTGTGGTAAAAAAATAGTCTTAAATCTTAATTAATGTTTTGTTATTTAGATTGATGGCCTCTAACATTTCTTTAGTGAAAGCATAATGTCCACGAGCTGTGATAAGTCTAAATCTAGACGATTTTAAAGTGCTCAATGTATTAAGAAATAGCCATTTAGATTTTAATAGTTTGGGCTTTTCAGATTTCAAGCTCAAATCAAAATAATGTTTTCTACCCTCCTTTTCTGCAACAATGTCTGGTGTGATAGTAATATCGCTTCCCGATTTTGAATAAGATTTTGGGGTTTCGTAACCCTTAAGATCTGCTTTAATATTTTCAAAACCTCTATTTTGTAAATAGGAGATGGAGTTTTCTAAAATGGCTGAGTATTTTGCTTTGTCTTCATATATCATAGCTTATAATATAATGAAAATGAGTAGAAAAACAAATTTTTAACAGCATTTAACGTTTGATTGACTTTTTATTAAAAATCAAAAGTTTCATTGTTTAAGTTAATGCGATTTCTTAATCTATTGATTTTTTGATGCATTCTATTAAAAAATAACGATCGGTCCTTTTCTCCGGCATTTACTAACAGCTTCGAAATGCTCATTTGTTTTTCAAAAAACTCGTGCATAAGTTCGCAGGTTGGTTGATGCTCTATTTTAAAATAACTTATTACTGTAAAAGGTGTAAAGAATACTTTTTTATAAGGTGTTTTTACCATAATAGTATTGCTCATGGTATGAATGTCATTAATATATAAGTTATAAATGGCTTTGTTTTTTGAACCAATTATAGACTGTTGGATGGCTTGTTTTTCTACGTGCCGAATAACATCTTCGATGTCCGTGCAAATAAGTAAGGCTAATTCTTTTGATAGTGTTCCAGATTCAAAATAATATAATACTTGTTGTATTGTACCATTAATTGTAGTGTTGTTCCATATTTCGGTAATATTTATGTCTTTATAAACTTCGCCTAATTTATAGGCACTTTCTAGCAAAGAATCGGGAATGGTTTTTATAAAATCTTCAAAAGTAACTTTGCTTTTAGTCATATTAGTATCAACATCTTTTAACCAAACGTAAATTTTATAACGCGATAAAAAGGAATCTTTTAACGTGTGAAAAAGCGGAATATCCTTGGCTGAATAAATTATGGAGGCACTTTTCAATTGTGTTAAAGGTAAAACGTTACTAAGGGATTGCTTAAAGTAGAGTTCAAGACCTTCTTTGTTATGTATTGGTGGTGAAAGTTCTGTAAGAATGGAGTTTTGGCTACCTACCTCAAATAAATTATTTAATGATATTTTGTAATGTTTTGCAAGTTTAACGCCCTCTTCAAGTGTTAAGCTAGTTTTCGAATTTATGCGTCTGTAAGCAGCGTCGTACCCGATGTCTAAAACACTAGCAATTTCGTCAACAAATGAGGTGTTGTTTTGTGTTTTCTCCTTTAGATACTTAATAAATTGCTCTTGCATTTTTCGAGAAATTACAAGTAGGTTTTTGGAAGACTTTGTGAAATTTAAGAATTTTTTTTCTAATTATCTGTGTTTTAGTCAAATGGTTTTGGAATTTCAGAAAGTACATTTATATCACTAACCAATTGCGAATTTTTAACTATAGTTCGTGATTTTAAACACTATCAGTTATGAAAACAATTTTAAAACTTATTTTAAGCTGTTTATTTATTTTTTGGCTAACAAGCTCGTGCTCGCCTGATGATTCTTCAGACTTATTTATTGTAAATGATTTTACTATTACTATTGATGAAAATCCAATAGCGAATTCATTAATAGGTAAGATTTCAAGTAAAGTAGACCCGAGTAAATTTTTGATTTATTCAATAATGTCTCCCGCAACAGATAAAGCCATTAGTATTCTTAACTACCCAGAAACAGGTTTAATATATGTTAACGATGCAGCCCTTTTTGATTTTGAAACAAACCCTG
Organism: Mariniflexile soesokkakense; assembly: GCF_039650365.1. Classification (NCBI taxonomy): domain Bacteria; kingdom Pseudomonadati; phylum Bacteroidota; class Flavobacteriia; order Flavobacteriales; family Flavobacteriaceae; genus Mariniflexile; species Mariniflexile soesokkakense. The sequence goes on from NZ_JAZHYP010000010.1 coordinate 94,066, forward strand.
TAATAAAATCTGCTGTCACTGTTTATTTAGTTAGATATAAATTAGATTTTAGTACAGAAACACTCGATTCAAAAACAATCACAGTAACCATTAATTTAAAAGATTTGCCAGAATAAAATCAAATTTAAAAACTGTAGTATCATGAAAACACTAATAAAACAAATTAAAATATTGGTATTTACCATTGTTTTAATGTTTAACATGGGGATATATGCTCAAAATGAATTAAAAACACATAGCATTTTTGTTAGAGTGTATAATTTGGAAGGTAAAAAAATAAGTAAAGGCTCTATTGTTTTTATTAACGACTCTATTCTAGGATTGAAAAACAGCATTGAAAAGAAAAAAATAAGTTTAAAAGAAATTGGATTTATAAAAACGAAAAGGTCCGCTGGGAGTAATGTGCTTATTGGTGTATTAGCTGGAACTACTATTGGTGCTATCGCAGGAGCATCATCAGCAGACCCTGATGATTGGTTTCTGCCATATACAGCGGGTGAAGGAGCTGTCATATTTGGTGGGATTGGAGCTCTTGGGGGAGGCATAATTGGAGGATTTACTGCATTGCCAAAAAAAGTAGAGACCTATATTATAAATGGTGATAAGGATAAGTGGCTCTTGTTTAGAGGGGAATTAAAGATTAAATAACTAAAAACCCTCACAAGTTTTAAACAGTTCGGTTTTTGGGTTAGCTTAGTGGTATAGTATGCCCGTTTTTTGTACATGTAAGAACAGGATAGTTATAATAGATATTAAAAATATATTTGTTTACATTCTAATAAGTGTGTTGTTTAAATTTATGAAAAACCAAACTTCAGCTTAAAAAATAACCAATTAAACTAATTATGAAAACAAAGCTTTCCGTTAAAAATATCTTGTTAGTCCATCAATTCACGGTTAAAAAAATATTTGAGAACAAGTTGTTTGTGAGCCTATCTTTAATTAGTATCATGACTCTTTGGAGTTGCTCACTTTTCGGACAACGTTACATGGAAAACCTTGATCGAGGATTAATTGCCATGCGAACCAATACTAATTCAGTGCTAATAAGTTGGCGAATTCCCGGTGACGAATACACCCAGAATGCTACTTACAACCTATATCGTGGGTCAACGCTAATTGCTTCCAATCTTAGTGTTTCAAATTATGTTGATGCAACCAGTATTGATTATTCATATAGTGTAGCTGCTGTTATTGGTGGAACAGAGCAAGCACTTTCTGCTGCAACAGGCATTAGAGGACGTGAGTATTTCACTATTCCGGTCAGATCGATTAACGGTGGTTACACTACCCATAATCTGAATGATGCCTCTGTTGGCGACCTGGATGGAGACGGGGAATACGAAATTGTTATAAAAAGACTCTCAAATGATGAATCTCCTACCTCACCCCATAATCACTATCTTGAAGCTTATGAACTTGATGGCACCTTTATTTGGGCCATTGATTTGGGACCTAATTTGTTACACGCGGTAGAGGTGAACTTTTTGGTATACGATTTTGATAACGATGGAAAGGCAGAAGTTGTTACCAGAACTTCAGATGGTATGATTGACGGCTTAGGTAATAATATTGGCGACAGAAATGGCGACGGAAAAATCAATTATCGTTCTTCAGCGGCACAAAATGGTCCTTTTTGGTTCAGAACCGAAGGGCCCGATTACATATCAATATTTGATGGAGAAACAGGTGGAGAAATTGCCTGGGATTATTACATCAGTCTTGAACCAATAGCACAATGGGGGCGTCCGGGTCAAAACGCTTCTCAACTGGGCCACAGGGCTACCAAATGCATGTGGGCAGTGGCCTATCTTGATGGTGTAAATCCTAGCTTTGTAATCGGCAGAGGAATTTATGAACGCATAAAACTTGAAGCATGGCACTTTAGAAACGGAACTTTAACACAGGAGTGGGCCTGGGATAGCAGTCCTAATGGTGTAGCCACTGCTTATCACGGACAAGGGAACCATAATCTTGCTGCCGGTGATGTTGATGGTGATGGGAGAGACGAGATAACTTATGGAGGTATGGCGGTTGATGAATATGGTAATGGGCTTTACTCTACCGGTTTTGGTCACGGCGATGCTGCTCATTTAGCAGATATTAATCCTGATACTCCTGGTTTGGAGTATTTTAGCTGTCAAGAGTATGCTAACGGTACAACAATCCCGGGTTTATCATTAAGAAATGCTGAGAACGGTACCATACAATGGGCCAATTGGTCAAGTGGCGATATTGGAAGAAGTATGGCTGCCGATGTAGACCCAAACTATCCTGGTATGGAGATATGGGGGTCTGATGGTTCTGGCCTTCGCAGCTGTACAGGTCAACTTATATCAAATGCCATACCAACTACTGCGGGTAATGGGGCTTCTTATAATTTTGGTGTTTGGTGGGATGGTGATGTTCAACGTGAAATACTCGACAGAACGGTAATAACTAAATGGAATGGAAGCGGCACCGACAGGGTAGCCACATTGTATAATGTAGCACCTATTTCCGATAATAATTCAACTAAATCGAATCCTTGCCTTATGGCCGATATTTTGGGTGACTGGCGGGAAGAAGTTATATACAGACGTACTGACAACACAGGTTTAATTGTTTTTGTTAGTCCTTTCGCTACTAACCAAAGAATGTACACTTTAATGCATGATCCTAACTATAGGTTAGCTATTGCATGGCAGAACAATTCGTATAACCAGCCTCCAAATCTTGGGTTTTATTTTGGTGGCGGAATGGATACACCACCATCTCCTAATATTCAATTGGTAAATGCAGGTGGGCCGTTAAACGTTGTTCAAAGGGAAATATCAGAAGGCATAAATATTTATCCAAACCCTTCCAATGGTATTTTCAATATAAATTTACCTGTTTCTATTAATGATATCAATAGCGAATTATATAACATTAATGGGGCATTGATTTCAAGTCAAAAACATGAGTTTAATGGAAAGAACTTTGGACTAGATATAACAGATAAACCTGCTGGGATGTATTTCTTAAAAATTAATTTAACAGAACCAGTAACCCTAAAGATTATAAAAACGGATTGATAAGCTCAAAAATTAGTGAATTAAAATTTTAAAACATTTTTTTTTCTTTTAGGAACAGGAGATAAGTTTATTTATGATTACGATTTAAAAGAAGCGGAAAAAAGATAGTTAATAGGATAATTGAAATTATGTAGCCTTATTTCAGGACGGGTCAGTGGTAGGAGCGATGCCGTAAAGTTTACCCAGTTGATTTTTGTTTAGTTTGCCCGTTGTGATTTCGTCTAAAATTTTCAGTTTAAAAGGTTCTGAATACCGTCTGATTACTTTGTCATTTCTATACATAATGTTTAAAATTATGTAGCCTTATTTCAGGACGGGTCAATCCGTTGTTCTTGTTTTAAACGCTTATCAGCTCTACGTTTATACTTGTACAGTGCATCACGTTTAAGTCCGAAACAATTGGTTATGGTCGTTAAAGAAGCAAATCCCTTAGACTTTTCTTTGGCTTTGATTAAGGCTTTATACTTAGCTTTTTTTTTAGTTCAGCCACAGATTTGTACCCTAGATCTTCGGCAGCTACTTCCAGGTACGAATCCAATACCATGGCATCCAGATCCTTTTTTAAGAGAAGCTTTTTAAGCTGTTCAATCTCTTTTTGAAGCTCTTTGATTCGTGTTATCTCGTCTTTTGTTTCCACTTTTACTCTGGTGTTCATGAGGTCTTTACGGTTGTACTTCCTGATCCATTCATTAATGGTGGTAGGAGCGATGCCGTAAAGTTTACCCAGTTGGTTTTTGTTTAGTTTACCCGTTGTGATTTCGTCCAGAATTTTCAGTTTAAAAGGTTCTGAATACCGTCTGATTATTTTGTCATTTTTGTACATAATGTTTAAAATTATGTAGCCTTATTTCAGGACGGGTCAAAATGTTTTACAACGTTTATGTATATGAAATGTTGCGTGTTTGTGTGCGAGGATTTTCCGAAGGAAAATCAGAAGCTAGCAAACGAGCAACTTACATTGGTTAAGCACAAAACAGCAATTTTTTATATACTGTGTTGGCAACTGGCTTTTTATTTTATGCTTTCTTTTTTATCAAAATTAAAATACTTTTCTTTTAAATATTCTGTTTCTTTAATTGTTGCTTTATAATAATCATCGTCACCTACTTTTATGTAGTCAATAACGTAAATCCAATCATTGTTTATTTTTTTAGTATAGAGTAAATTATTTCTTTCTTTTTGAATTGTATCACAATTATAATTAAACAATAGTTTTTGCTCTATGCTGTAGTTAAAATTTTTTTCGGGTTCAGTAGAACTTCTTTCTCCTCTTATTGTTTTTGAATTCCATAAAGTGTATGTTGCTTTATTTGTTTCAAAATTGAAGTGTAAATAAAATAGATTTAGGTTTGGTTTGGTTTTGATTGTGTTCTCTGGATTGACAGAAAAATTATGACGTTTTAAAAATCCTTTATTTATAGTACTGTCAGGAAGGTATTTGTTTAAAAGAACTTTAGTGAAATAATGATTAGTAACTTTTCCAAATGGAACTGGATTATCTTTTTCTAATCGAGGAACTAAATCTGTTTTGTTGTATATTAAAAGTCTGTTTATACTATCAAAATCTTTTAATTCGGATTCGTTTATTTTGAGGATAAAATCAGCGTTAATTTTGTCACTTTTTCGAGGATGGTCAAAATTGCAGGAAACTAAACTCAAAATAATAATTAACCAAATGTATTTTCTTGTGTTCATCTGTTTTTTCAGCTTGTTGCCAACGTGTTTGTGTAAGGAACGTTGCGTGTTTGTGTGCGAGGATTTTCCGAAGGAAAATCAGAAGCTAGCAAACGAGCAACTAACATTGGTTTAGCTAAAACTAGCAATTTTTTATATACTGTGTTGTGCACTGGCTTTTTTTATTTTTAATTGATATTTGATTCCGAATATTATTCCAATAACTCCACCAATATAACTAAATGTATGCATTGTTCCAGCGGTCAAAAAACTTTGTCGGTCAAATAGGTCGGTTGGGATATTCCAGTCAAAACCAAATTTTGGAATTATAAAAAAACCAATTAAAACTCCAATTAAACCAAATAAAGTGGCGAAAATAAAAATCCGAAGCGTAGCTCCAAAAATGCTTTCACGCATTGTTTTTAAGGTGCTTTGTGTAAGTCCGATTAATCCATTTATAATTCCGAAAATCAGACCGAACCACCAAGTTGATAAAGTACCAACAAAAGAGACTTTTAATCTCTCATCTCCATAACCATTTTCCCATAATCCAAATTGTTCAAATTTAAAATTTATAAAATATTCTTCAGATATTAAATAAGAAATCTGGTTATGAATTACTCCATAAATAGAAGCTAAAATTATAGAGAGAAATATGGTTAATATTAGTAGGCCTATTTTATTATTCATTCAGTTTTTTAGCTTGTGCACAACGGCTCGTATAACCGCAGTTACGGGTTAATATGCGTTAATTTTCGGTTTAGCACTGACCTTAGCAATTTCGAGTGGATTCGGACGTAGTCGAATCCGCCGTAATTGCGGTTATATATTGTTGTGAGCAGTATTTTATTCACAGTATTTTTTGAATTTTAGTGTTTTCAGAGCTTTTATAAATTCCGATTGAACCGCATCGTTCAGATACCAGCCATAAAACCCTATGCTTAAATCTTTTCCATTCAGACTGTCAATATAAATTCCAGTTCCTCCATAACCTTTGTTAGTTGGCGTTATAATTTTTGCTTTAAAACAGTCAATTGATTCAAATTCAAATTGATATTTCAAATATTCTTTGTATTCAACGTTTGTTTTGAATAAATCGTCTACAATTAAATGTTTGGTTTTTGGTAATAATTCAAGCTCTTTTTTGGTCAATTCGGCTAATCCGATTGAGTCATAAACCATAGGTAAATCTTGTGTACTTAAATCAGCCGAATATCTACCAAAATCAAATTTCAGACTGTCATTTGTATCCGTTATTATTCCCCCAACATAACTATCAATTCCTTTTCGCTCATATTCGTTCCAATTTTCGGGAACATTTATTTCAAATTGTCCGAAGTCAATTGTTTTATATTTCCTTTGCGTACAAGAGAAAGTCAGAAGTAAAATTAATATCGATAGCGTTTTTTTCATATTGCTCACAACGTTTACGTATAAGAATAGTGCGTAGTTTGAGTGCGAGGATTTTCCGAAGGAAAATCAGATGCAAGCAAACAAGCACTAACTTTTGGTTTAGAAATAAACTTACGCATTATTTTTATACAATGTTAGCATTAGTTTTTTCTATTTTATTGATATAATCTTTGATTTCAGTTTCCCATTCCGAATATTCTATTTTTTGTAAACCTTTACTTGAAATCAATTTAGTGTTTTTATCTAGTTTTTTTAGAACTGATTTGAGATTAGGATTTCCATTTAAATATGGCCAATCTGTAAAAAGCCTTCCATATTCCCAATAATTATAATCGTCTTTGATTGATTCTTGCCATTTGTTGAGGAAGTAACTGTTCAAATGTTTGCCATTTATCCTGGGGTCAAAAAGAATTATTGTAATCAAACTTTCTGTTCCGTTTTTGTTTCTCCAATTGTAGCTAATAATCACAGTATAACCATTAATTTTTCCAATCAAATAATCCTTTTCTGTTTTGAATCCAACTTTGAGGAAATCAGTAAACTTTGCAGTTTTTAATTTTTTAGTCCGTTGTTTTGGTCCAAAGTATTTATCATAAATAAAGAGTAAAGTTCCAAGAAAAATGGATAAGCCTATAATTAACATTAGTAGATTAGTAAATCCGTCAATTCCCATATTAAATTTCCCAGTAATTATAGTCGATAATAAAATTGAGAAAACTATAATTGAAAAATAACTTAGAGCTTTTCTGTAGTAGTTGAGGATTTTCATCAAATTAATGCTAACGGTTACGTATAAGAATAGTGCGTAGTTTGAGTGCGAGGATTTTCCGAAGGAAAATCAGATGCAAGCAAACAAGCACTAACTTTAGATTTAGGAATAAACTTACGCATTATTTTTATACAATGTTACCCAACGTTTTTTTTGTCCGCTATTTGGTCAAATAAATTCCAATACTTTTCAAAATCCGTATTATTGATTTCTGAAGTTTTAAAATGTTTTTTGAAATCTTTTAACATTAAGTTGTTGTCAGTCCAATATCCATAATTATTCTTAAATGGCATTTTCAAAATCACTTGTCCATTTTTATTTAATCCGATTTCGCGTTCTGGGATTCCAGTTTCAAAATCCAATTCAATGAGCCAGTTTTCTACTAGGTCAATTTTATTTTCAAAATCAGGATTCGCTTTGGGAATTATAAAGGTCAAAATTCCGACGATTGCACTTTTAAAAGTCCGTTTAACAATTCCGTCTGATTGAGTTTTTTGTTCCGTTTTTGGAACTTTAAATTGTATGTAAGTAGCTTTTTTCAAATGTTGGGTAACGTTTATGTATAACTTAAGTTAGCTTTATTAATAAAGTTTTAAATTTAATTATATAAACAGAAAGAAC
>NZ_JAZHYP010000011.1:0-39847 GCF_039650365.1 Mariniflexile soesokkakense
CGAATGCTAATTTAACAGGTCCAATAACAAGTGTTGGAAATGCAACTTCGGTAGCGTCTCAAACAGGAACAGGTTCTACGTTTGTTATGAACACTTCTCCAACATTAGCGGGAACACCATTGGCGCCAACAGCAACAGCGGGAACTAATACCACACAAATAGCAACAACTGCTTTTGTGGCAGTGGCAAATTCAACGAATGCTAATTTAACAGGCCCAATAACAAGTGTTGGAAATGCAACTTCGGTAGCGTCTCAAACAGGAACAGGTTCTACGTTTGTTATGAACACTTCGCCAACATTAACGGGGACACCATTGGCGCCAACGGCAACAGCGGGAACTAACACCACGCAAATAGCAACAACTGCGTTTGTTGCAACTGCTGTAAATGGTAATTTAGTTAGAGAAGTAGCTGATGAATTTTCAGCAACTGCCTCTCAAACAAGTTTTGCATTAACACAAACACCTTCTGTAAACAGTAAGGTTAAAATGTATGTTAATGGTATTAGAATAAGCAATACTGCATATAGTGTTACTGGCTCAACATTAACTTACGTGCCAGCTAATAATGGTGGTTACAATCTAACAGCAGGAGATAGAATTCAAATGGATTTCTATTATTAATCAATAAACATAAAAAAAAAACAGTTAGATGTGTAAATTTTATTTAATAAATACATTAAACAAAATCTCAAACAGATTTAGTTTTATATGTTTGGTTTTCTTGTCCTTTGTTTTTTTAGCAAAAGCTCAAGCACCAGGAGATTTTGGTCTTAATGCATATGGAAAACAGAGTGTTGATATCAATGAGGTTATCAATAGTTATGGTGAAAAAGGTACTGGAGTTTTAGTGAGTATGTATGGTAAAAAAGCAATTTTATCAAATGGAAATGGACTTACATCTGTAAACGCAGGAACAAGTGCTAAACAAATAAAAACAGATTATCCTAGTTCGGCTGATGGCGTTTATTGGATAACCAACCCAAACCTTAATAGTGGAACACCATTTCAAATATATGCTGATATGACTACAGATGGTGGCGGTTGGACATTATTGAATGTAGGAGCAGGAAACACTGCAGCCCCAGTGGCTAGTACTCTTACTTCTCCAAATGTTTTAGGGTATTTGCCTCGGGCTACTGTTATTGAACTTGCTAAACTATGTACAGATGTTCAATTGCGTGCGGGAGCTTCTTCCTCTTCTTATGCAAACAAAACAACTTCCACGTCTTCTTTAGCTATAGGAGCTTTGCAGAGTAGTGCTACCGATGTTAATGGTGCAGGAACTTGGGCTAATGGAGCATCTTCTACTTTTGTTGTAAACTCAGGCTCTTGGCTTTGGGCATATTGTTGCCCTGGTGTAGCTGCAGGATGGCCAAAAATGTACCATTCAAGTAATTATACTAATGGTGTACACTGGTTTGCAGATTTAGGTGTTGGTAGAAAAAATGCAGACCCAAGAGATGCCTGGTTTTCAACTTGGATAAGATAAAAATTGATTTATTTTTCAGTAAAATAACACCTTTTCTTTTTTAAAAGCTATTCTTGTTCTAATTCAATTTATTTTTTGTAAATTAAAAAAGGAATTTGAATTATTGAGGGTAATAGTTTTAAGAAGAAATTCTATTGCATTATTGGAAGGGCTGTTCTATTTTAGGACAGCCTTTTCTTTTTTAACATGATTTCATTAAAAGTGATTTTATTCATATGAAAAGTAGTGGTTGTTTTTTATTAGAAATAATTTTTCCAATTCAATTTAGGACTTACTGATTTGCTAAAATTCTTATTGATTTATTAAAAACTGATTTCTAAAAAATTGGTTAGCCAGATTGTATGTGTTTTTATTTCTATGTTTACAGTGCTATTATTATAAAGGCTTTTATAAAGCTGACTCTATTAAAATAGAGATTTTGTTTATGTATTTTGTATTAGAATTAAATTATTGAGGGAAATAATTTTTTAAGGAAGTGATTCTAGTACGTAGAAGTAAGGTTGTCTTAATTAACGGTTGTCTTAATTAAGTACAGCCTTTTCTGTTTTTTAACACGTTAATTTTAAAAAATACGCAATTCGTCGTATTGATTTCATTTTGATAAAACTGCAATTTTGTGATGCTATTAATCATAAAATAATTTAAAATGAGAAATTTAAAACAATTAGTGTTACTCTTAACAATAATTTCAATTGTTACCTTTTCTTCATGCTCAAGCAGTGATGATGGAGGAGATGGAGGCAACGCACCTTCAGGATTGCTTGTAGCTAAAGTTGATGGAAAATCATTCAAATCATTCGAACTTTCTTCTTCTGCAACCGTTTCAACAGCTGGATTAGGGAAAAATTTAATCATTATTGCAACCAATAGTGACGGTAATGCATTTTCAATGACGGTGTTTGGGTACATAGGAGCCGGAACTTATGAGTTTACAGGCGCTAATGTGGCAATAACTAATGTAGCATCATATTCCGAAACAAAAGTGAACCTAAGCAACCCTCAAGCATCTACAACAGAGCTTTGGCAAGCACCTTACGACAATACTTTAATTGGTTCGGTGTCAATTAATGAAGAAACAGATACAAAAGTAATTGGCACATTCAGTTTTAAAGCTAAAAACGTAGGTGGAGACCATTCTATTAAAACTATTACAGAAGGATCTTTCAATCTGAAAAAACAAACAACTTAAAAATTTAATTCTAGGGTATTGTGTCTCCAATCAATCAAGACATAATGCCCTAATTGTATAACCATAAACAAAATCAACAATGAGAAATTTAAACCAATTCGTTTTACTATTGGCAGGGATTCTAATGGCAAACGTAACAATCGCCCAAAAAGCAGAAACTCCAGAACAGACCTATGATTTAGGTACAAACATTAACGAAATGACCCTCACCGTTGGTGGTATATTAGTTGCTGCAACTAACGAAGGTTTAGTGGGTATAGACCCTAAGCAAAGTGCGCCTGTATTTACTTTTAATAACTTTGGAAAACTAAAACCAGAAGAAACAGACTTTATCCCGGCCTCACCTTATATAGTAGTGTCTCAAGGTGCAGACTCTAAATTTGCTGGACTTTCAAAAACAAAAAGGGCTGTTATAAATTACATCACTGGTAAGGTTATTTTTAATTCAGAAAACGATAATTGGAATCAAATTTACACCTGCAATATCGTATTGCCACAAAATAAATTAATAATTAGTGGTATTCAAAAAGAAGGAGATAAGTTTGAAAAAATGACTCCTAAAGTAGCGGTGTATGATTTAAGTGCTCAGAAACTAGATTACAGTTTCTTTTTAGATAAACCAGGTAGAGTAGGTCTAGCTAAAGATTTTAGTGTAACCGGTGTGCCATTATTGCTAAATAGTATGCTAATAATTCCAACTGCTCAAGGATTAATAGCTAAATCTCATAAGGGAGATGATTTGTGGGAGTGTAAAATTAAAGGTGTTAATTGGATGGTTGCCGATGAAACTGAAAAAGAAATATACGGTTTTGAAACGACTACCAATGGAAAAAACACTCGAATTCACAAAATAGGGAGTAACGGTGCAGAGCTTTGGAAGGACGATAGAAAAGTGCAGGGAAATGTATCTAACTTTCAAATTTTACCACAAGGTATAGCGGTAGTAAGTGATAAAAGTTCTGGAGGAAGCACGAGCGTATTTGCTACGAGCGATGAATCTGAAATTGCTTTTCTAAGTGCTTCATCGGGTGAAGACTTATGGGAGAAAGCACCAAAAACAAAAGGTTATGTACAGCATTTTTATGTGCAAGATGATGGTATTCTATTTGGTATTCAACAAGGAGGTATCAACAAAATTTCATTTGATGGAAAAACATTGTTCAAAAAACCATTAAAAACTGGCGAGAACATTATGGTGATGGCAGAATCTCCTCAAGGTTTAATCTATATAACAAGTGAAGATGCTAATATTGTAGATTTAAAAACTGGTGACCAAGTTTGGAACAAACCTTTAAAATATAAAAATTCTGCTGCTGTAGCCTCAACATTCGATAATACTAAAAACAGATATCTTATTGCAGCCGATGGGGATATTTTTGCTATAGATGCTAATTCTGGTGATGTAAGCGAATTTTCAAAAGTAAAGTTTGATGAAAAAGAAGTGGCTAGTACTATGCAAATGCGAAACGGGAATATTTTTTTAAGTTCCTCACAAAATGTTGCGCTGTTGGGTAGCGATGCGAAAGAAATCTATCAGGAATATTATAAGTCACCTTCCCAAAGTGGTTTTGTAAAAGTGCTGTCTGGAGCTTTAGCGGTAGCATCAACAGGATTAGCCATGGCACATGCCGCTAAAGCAGGTATGAATAGAACTAATAGTTATGGAAGTGCTAACGATTTAAATAATTATAACGACTACGGAAAAGAAAACAAACGTGCTGCCGATATGTTTGCATCTATTGGTGATGCAGCTTTCGATATGATGTCGAAACGTTTTAAAGCGACCGCAGCAACCGAAAATGCTCAATTTATTTTAACAAAGCTTGATGCTGGTGTTGGCTTAGTTAAAGTAAATAAAGATACAGGTAAAGTAGATAAAGAAATAGTGCTTAAAGACAAAAAACCAGAATACCAAGTAGATGAGATTGCAGGTGTTTTGTATTACAAAGCAAACGACAAAACTATTTACGCTTATAACCTTCAAAACTAAATCTTGTTGTTGAGATTTGTTCGATTAGGCGTGATAAATAACATTATTGCGCTTAATCTTTTTTTATAACGTTTTGTCGAAAAATTAATTGATGTTCAAGTTATTAAGCTAAATTTATTATGCTATTAATCAGTTCATATCAAAAACATCAACTGGCTCAATTATTAAAACAATTGACAGTTGGTGTTTTTTTTATGTTCTTATTTTCTGTCTTTTTTTTAGGATTTAAATCCATTTATTTCCTTAGCCATCATGTTTAATTATTTATTAATATGGGTGCTATATATATTGGTTTTAGTTCTAATATTGTTAGTTGCTAAAGCAGCATTTCAAACGATGCATTTAAAAAAATCGGGAAGTATAAACTATTTAATATTACAGGAGAATTTACTTGAAGAAACCGCCAAGTTAGAAAGAACCAAAGAAAAAACACTATTGGTTGAAGGATTGCAAAAAATACTTTTCAAGCGTTATTTTAAAATCATAGAAGATATTCTTTTGATGCAAAAGTTTATATTTGATAATTATGTTAATTAAATTGAAAGTTACTTTGGTTAATTGATTTTTTATGAAAAAAAGACTATTTATTTTCATTTTTTGTTGCTTGCACATGCTTCTCATTTCACAAGAAAAAGGGGATAAAATAGATAGTTTAAAACTAGTTTATAAAACAAGTAAAATTCCAAAAGAAAAGGCAGAAGCTTTAAATACTTTAATAGACCAGTATTTCGATAAAAATAAAGATTCTGCAGAGGTTTATATTTTAAAAACCTTAAAATTTACCGATGGTAAAAAAGACTTGGAGCAAATACACATTCATAGTTTATTAAAATGTGCCCAATTATTTATAGTGAAGGGCGATTACGAAACATCTACCACTTACTATAAAAAATCTTGGGAAAAACTAAAAAATGAATATGATTATTTTTTGTACAATAAATATTATGGTGATTTAGGAGTTTTAAATTTTTATAAAGGCGATTTTAAAACGGCATTGTACAATTTTGATAAGGCACTTCAATTGGCAAAAAACGAGAAAAACGAGATTGATCAATTAAGATATTTAAACAATAAGGCTTTAGCGATGTCTTATTTAAGTCAAGCTGAAGCTTCGTTAGATGTGCACCAAGAAGCTATAAAACTTGCCGAAAAATTAAACGATTCTACGGCTTTGGGTAAATCGTTCAATAATATAGGCTTGATTTATGAAGACATGAAAGAGTATGAAAAAGCCTTAGAGTTTTATTTGCAATCCTTGAAAATAAAGCAAAACAGCACCAGTAAAATAGATATTGCTAATAGTTTGTATAACGTGGCGGGTATGTATAAAGAAATTGGAGAAAAAAATAACGACACCTTATATTATGTAAAAGCCGAAAAACATTATCAATTGGCTATGGAAAAAGCCAGAGAGGTTAACTACGGAAAAGTCATTATTTTTTCAAAAGCAGGTATGGCACAATTGGCAACCGTTAGAAATCAACCATTAAAGGCTATTGAAATTTATAAATCGGTTATAAAAGAAGCTCAAGCGGCGAACGATAATCAAACACTAAGGGTTACCTATCTTAATTTGGGGGTAAATTATTTAAAAATAAATAATCTTGTTGATGGTGAAGATTATTTGTTAAAAGCTTTGCCATTAATAATAAAGGCAGAAAACCCGTCTGACGTTGCAAGTGTTTACAAAAATTTAGCGGTACTTTATAGTAAGAAAAACGATTACAAGAAAGCTTATATTTATTTAAACAAACAGTATGATGTTGAAAGAGAACTTTCAAAAAACTCTTTAAAGGACAAGATATCTGAGTTTGAAATTAAATACGAAACCGAAAAAAAAGAAAAAGAAATCCTATCCCAACGTGCTAATATTGCAGAAAAAGAACTTCACATAAACCAAAAAAACACTCAAATTATTGGCTTGGGAATTTTAGCCTTAGTTGTGGCTATTTTGGGCTACTTGCTATATAATCAACAAAAGCTTAAAAACCATCAACTTAAAAAAGAAGGCGAGCTAAAAGAAGCCTTAATAAAAATTGAAAGTCAAAATAAGTTGCAAGAGCAACGCCTCACCATTTCAAGAGATTTGCACGATAATATTGGCGCTCAACTTACTTTCATTATTTCATCGATTGATAATTTGCAGTATGGATTTAAAATCACCAATGAAAACCTAACCCATAAATTGTCAAGTATAAGCGAATTTACAAAAGAGACCATTTACGAGCTGCGAGACACTATTTGGGCAATGAACAAAAGCGAAATTTCTTTTGAAGATTTACAAGTTAGAATCTCAAATTTTGTAGATAAAGCCAATAGTATTTCAAAAGATACTAAGTTTGAATTTAATTTAGATTCACAAATAACAAAGCAAACCGTTTTTACGTCCATTCAGGGCATGAATATTTACCGCATTATTCAAGAAACTGTAAATAATGCTTTAAAATATTCCGAGGCTAAAAGCATAAAAGTAGCATTCGAAAAACTAGAAGGCAATTTGAAAATCAGTGTAATAGATGATGGAAAAGGTTTTGATTTAGAAACGGTTGAAATGGGTAACGGACTCAATAATATTAAAAAACGGGCCACCGAAATAGGTGCTAAAGTTAATATTAGTTCTAAACTCGATAAGGGAACTAGTGTACAGGTTTTGGTTTCAATAACCTAAACAATACGACAAATAGCGTATTGTTTCATGATGTGTTTTTAGTGAATTTTACTAAAACTCTAAAATGTTTATTATGAAAGCAACTCTACTCTTATCAGTATTATTTACCTATTCATTATGTCTTAATGCCCAATGGCAGCCTACAGGTATTTCAACCAATACCATTGAAGGGGTTTACGATGTTGTAAGCCATAATGGGCAGTTATTTGCATCGGTAAATACTGCTGGTTTTATAAAGTCTACAGATAATGGTGCTTCATGGGCTCCTGTTGGGCAAACGGGTTTTGTAACAAATGCAAATAGTCGTAGGGTAACACACCTCAGGTCTACTGGAACAGCTCTTTATGCGGTTACATTTTATGCAAACAATGCGTCTTCCATGATTTATAAATCTATTGATAATGGACAAACTTTTGTTGCAGATGTGGTAGGTATTCCTGCGAATTCAGGCGAGATTGTAGATGTTGATTATTTTTATAGCCATAATAATTATCTAGTGGCAGTTGTTAATTCTGGAAATTATATCAAACACGTTGATGATGCTTCATGGCAAAAAAACACCAATGCTAGAACCGAGTTTTCTGAACATTTTGCCTTTTATGGAGGTGAATTTTATGCTTGGGGAAGTTATCATTTAAATGTTTCAACTAATAACGGACAGTCTTGGACTGCTTCTGCAGATGCTAATTTGCCTTCTTACTTTTTGGCCAATAATTTAGTTATAGACTCCAATTCGGGGCGAATTTATGTTTCAGGAAGAAGTTTATTCAACTACATTCATAAATTATATTACAGTGATAATGAAGGTGCAAGTTGGACAGAAATAAACATATCTTCCCATTTGGGGAATAATTGGATTGGGTTAGGTCAAACCATTCAGGAATTGTTTGTTAATGGTAACTATATTCAATTTGCATTAGATAATAATAGCAATCCTTCAGCTCCAGATATTTTTGTAAGTACAGATGGAGGCGCTAGTTTTTCAACTGATATATCTGGTTTACCAACAAATTCAAGCGGTACCACAACAGCAGTAAAATTTGTTTTGCACAATAATAATTTATTTATGGCACTAAATTTTATTGATATTTACCGTAAACCTTTTTCAACATTATCAAACAGTAATGTGAATTTAAATAGAGATGTAGTTGTATATCCTAACCCATCAAAAGGTGTTTTCAATTTTAAATCAGCTATTCCTATTGAACAAATACAGGTTTTTAATGTTCAAGGTAAATTAATACAATCTGTTGGGAAGGGTTCTCAAATAGAAAATATTAAAATTGATGAAAGTGGTATTTATTTTGTGAAAGTAACAAATGCAAATATTCATTCAACAATAAAAAAAGTGGTTAGAAATTAAGCCTTCTCACTTAAAAATGTTATTTTCAGAACTAAATTTTTTTAAATGAACATCAAAATAGCTATTGTAGACGATAACTCATTTTTAATAAATGCAGTAAAAGAAAAACTGTCGTTTTTTGAGGATTTAAATATGAAGTTTACGGCTGTAAATGGGACCGACTTATTATGCAAGCTTGAAGAAAACCATAACCTCGATTTAATTTTAATGGATATTGAAATGCCCGTTTTAAACGGTATTGAAACTACCGAAATTGTCAAACAAAAATATCCGCACATTAAAATAATTATGTTGACGGTTTTTGATAATGATGAAAATATATTCAATGCGATAAAAGCAGGTGCCGATGGTTACTTGTTAAAGGAAATTAATGCGAAGGATTTACATGACGGCATTATTGAAACTTTAAATGGTGGAGCCGCTATGAATCCATCCATTGCTTTGAAAACGTTAAAACTGCTTCGGAACCCAATAGATTTTAGTTTTAAAGAAAATCAAGAAGAGATCAAACTTTCTGATCGTGAAATTCAAGTATTAGAGCAATTAAGTAAAGGCTTGAGTTATAATTTAATTGCTGAAAACCTTATTTTATCATCAGGAACAATAAGAAAGCATATAGAGAACATATACAAAAAACTTCAAGTACATAACAAATTGGAAGCTGTAGAAAAGGCTAAAAAGAATAATTTAATATAACGTTTTGGTAACTTTCTGTTAATGATGATTAAACAGTTCTATGTTAATTTTGAACTTGTTAGAATTAGTTAAATTTACATTAGTTAGGGCTTCAGCGTCGAAGCAAACTAATGTTTTTTTTTGTCTTAGTTTTATGTATATTCAACCTTTAAAAAGACTAGTAAAATTGCTGAATGATGACTGAGCCTTACGTAACATTAAACATAAAAAACAGCGTTGGATATATAGAGTTTTTTCACCCGAATAGAAATTCTATGCCCAGTGTTATTTTAACAAAGTTAAAAGCCACCATTGAAGAAGCCGGAAGCAATACAGCTATTAATGTTATTGTACTGCAAAGTGGTGGCGATAGAACGTTTTGTGCGGGTGCTAGTTTTAATGAGGTTATGGCTGTAAAGGATGTAGAACAAGGAAAAGCTTTTTTCTCCGGTTTTGCCAATGTTATTAATGCGATGCGCACTTGCCCGAAATTAATAATTGGGCGAGTACAAGGAAAAACTGTTGGTGGTGGTGTAGGTTTGGCCGCAGCAACCGATTATTGTTTGGCAAACAAATTCGCATCAATAAGGTTAAGCGAATTAAGTATTGGAATTGGGCCTTTTGTTATAGAGCCAGCCGTAACAAGAAAAGTTGGGTTAGCTGCCATGTCACAAATGACGATAGATGCTGAAACGTTTTTTTCTGCGGAATGGGCAAGAGAAAAAGGGTTATATGCCGATGTTTTTGAAACTGTTGAAGCTTTAGATGAAGCTGTGAAAGAACTGGCAGTAAAGTTAAGCAATTACAACCCAGAAGCTTTAAAGCAAATGAAGTCTGTTTTTTGGAAAGATACAGAACATTGGGACACGCTTTTAACCGAGCGCGCCGAAATTAGTGGCGCTTTGGTGTTGAGTAAGTTTACTAAAAATACTTTGAAACGGTTTAGGTAGTTTTGGCTACCGTCTACCTTCAATAGTCTCTTTTTTAACAATCCCCAACCCATCATCAATCAATCTTCCAACTTCTGGTTTGTTTTGTTTTATGGCTTCTAAATGATTCAAAATAGCTTTACATAATTTAGCTTCATTACCTATAAAAGCCAGTTCGTATAATTCAATGGGTAATAACCAGTCTTTTGGGTGGTTTTCAATAAGTTCTTCCAACACTTTAGTCCTAGAAATAGTTTTGTTTGTGCCTTCACGATACTCTCTAACTTGCTGGTAAAGGGTCTCTAATTTTAGTTGTTTACTTGATTTTTTAATATGGATGGTTTTAGATGAAGGCACGTGGGTTATCAAATCAAAACTATTCAAATCGGCAGGTCCAGAAAAACCCGAAACTATATTTTTACCAACAGCCATGTCATAAATGCCCCATTCGGGTTTAAATAAAATGGTGTCGCCATGCTTTACCGTACAATTACTAAAAGTGATAAGAATTATTTTCCCTTGTAGATTGCGTTTTCCTGTAATAATATCTCCTGAAACAGTTATGCCACCTTCAAATTCTAATGTCACACATTTTTCTTCGTAAATATTGTAAGCCCTTAAGTCTCGCGGACTCATATCTTCAATTGCTAAATTAATACCTTTAAGTTGTCCGATAGGAGATCCAAATCCCTTTATATGAGTGTTTGTGCCATGCCCCACCAATTCTTTTTCTCTATATGATAAAGCGGTTTCACCGGTAGTCTGAATGTAAATGGGGTTGCCGCTATCTTCAATAACATGTGTAAAAACACCTGAAATTTGTAACCCTGTACTCAATTCAATTGTTCCCAAAGCATGCGATTGTATCAATTTGTTTGCTCCCAAAAGACCTCCTTTTCGTAAAGCCATGGTATTTGCAAATTCTTCCAAGACCAAGCTTAAATGAGCAAAATCGGGCGTTACAAAAAGTTGAGGTTGCGGTTTTGTTATGTCGAAATTTTTATAAGTGGCTTCAATGGTGTAGGGTAGTTTTTTAACTTCATCGGTCAAGCACCAAGCACTTTCTCCAATAGATGACAATAAGCCAGCACCGTAAATTTTCGGATTTTCCAGAGTGCCAATCAAGCCATATTCAACCGTCCACCAATGCAAATTTCTTATAAGTGCCATTTCGCTAGGTTCACCCATGTTGTTTTGCAGGTCTTCTACTTTTTTTTCCGCGGAAGCGATATCAGCTTCGGTAGAATTAGGGGCTTCTTTTATGATGGATAAATGCCTTACAGCTTCATACAATTCATAATCTTTAGCAGATGATATGGCTTTACAGCCTATTTCACCAAAACGTCGTAAATATTCGGCATATTCTGGGTTGGCAATAATGGGCGCATGACCCGCGCCTTCGTGAATAATATCGGGAGCAGGTGTATATTCAATATGCTCTAGTTGCCTAATGTCACTCGCAATTACCAATACATTGTACGCTTGAAATTCCATAAAAGCATTGGGCGGAATAAATCCATCAACCGCAACAGCGGCCCAACCTATGTCTTTTAAAATACGGTTCATGCCATACATGTTAGGAATGTTGTTAATAGAAATGCCTGTTAACTTTAAGCCTTCTATATATGATTTGTGTGCTACTTTTTTAAGAAAATCGACATTTTTACGCATTACGTACCTCCAAACTGCTTGGTCTATAGCCGAATAATTTCCATAGTCTTGTGGCTTAATAAACTGTAATAGATGTTTAGGTAAGCGGTTTAATATAATGTTTGATTCAATAGAACTTTGCATAATACCTTGTGTAAAATGTGTTTTAGTAAAAATACAAATTCTATAAGTAAGCTTTTATAAAGAGGTGTTAAATAAAAAAGCAACTAACATAGATATTAGTTGCTTTGTCAGGTCGAGCGGAGTCGATACCTATTCAATAGTTGCTATTTCGAAGTTCTCGATTGCGCTCGAACAGACCTGTTATTGCTGTGTTCCAGGAGGATATTTCTCCATAATTTTAGAGACAAACTCTTGAATGCGTTCTTCCTTTTTCTCCATGTGTTGGGTTATATAACCGGTACCCATACCTTGCCAAACCAATTCTTTTTTGTTGGCATCAATTAAATCGATATACAGAACACCTTCTGTTCTTGTAGATACATTAGGTTGGTTCCAGCCCCAGCCCCAACCAGGTCCAAAGCCACCACCCCATGGGCCCCAACCGCCCCAACCCCAAGCGCCGTAACCCCAAGAGTTGTTGTAAACATCAACCCGTTGGTTCGATTTGGTGAATAGGCTAATAAGTAAATCGGGATTATCTGATTTTGTAAAGCCTTTAGCTAATAGTTGAGCTTCAATGGCTCGAAGAATTCTGCGTTTATCTAAATCGCTAATTTCAGCTTTATCTATGCCTGTTTTAAAAAAGGCAAAAGTTTTGTATGTCGAAAAATTAGCATTCTTATCAAAATCGGTAGCAACCCTAACAGAGCTACATGATGTTACCACAAGGAGCAAAGCTAAAAATGGTAAGGTTTTAAGTAATTTTTTCATAGCTGTTTAAAAATTATTAGTTTAAAAATAAATATTTTTTTATTAAACAACATCAATAATCGTACCAAGGGAGGGTTGAAATTGGGTGTTGTTACCTCGAATGTTTTGTTCTATTGGTTTTATTATCAAATCCATAAGGGCAATGCCTACAGCCACTTTCGCAACAATATCCTCTTTTTAATAGGTATTGTTCGGTAAAACAGCGGTACCCTTCTGGAGTTAGGTAGTAATCGCCTTCTTCAATGGGGATTATTTTTTTCATGTGCCTATATATATTGCTTTTTAATGGACACATGCTGTTTGCATTTAATCATTCTCTTTAAGGATGAAATTTTAACTTGCTCGTTTCATCTAAAACAAAGATAATGCATTTTGGATTGATTTTTGAAATGTACAAAGCATGATTATTATTTCGAAGTATTTAGTTCCTAAAGGTTATTTGGGGTTTGCTTGTTATCCTTGTGTGTTTTTAAAATCGAAGGAATTAAGGACGGATTCTATATTGCTAAACCATGAAAACATTCATTTAAGGCAACAAAAAGAAATGTTGCTAATTCCTTTCTATTTGATTTATAGTGTTGAGTTTTTAATACGATTCATTCAATATGAAAATTGGCATATAGCCTATAGAAATATCTCTTTTGAACGTGAGGCTTATACTAACGAAACACATTTAGATTATTTAAATCAGCGAAAATCTTGGAGTTTTTTAAAGTATCTTCGCAGCAATGAATTTCCATCTAGAACATAGTGTCAATCAACAAGTGATTTTATCTAATAATAGCGGTGTTACGTTGTGTATTAAAAGAGAAGATACTATTCACCCTTTTGTGTCTGGAAACAAATACCGAAAGCTTAAATACAACCTGCTTGAAGCTGAAAAATTGGGTTATAAAACGCTGCTTACTTTTGGGGGTGCTTTTTCTAACCACATTGCAGCGGTAGCTTCGGTAGGTAAGCTTATGGGGTTTAAAACTATTGGAGTTATAAGGGGTGATGAGTTAAAAGCTTCAATTAAAGATAATGCGACCTTGTGTTTTTCACAACAATGTGGTATGCAATTTAAATTTGTTTCCAGAGAAACTTATAGAGAAAAAGAGTCAGAAGTATTTATTGAAACGTTGAAAGCGGAATTTGGTGATTTTTATTTAATTCCAGAGGGAGGTACCAATGCACTAGCTGTTAAAGGTTGCGAAGAAATTTTAACGTCTGAAGATGATGCTTTTGATTATATATGTTGTGCTGTTGGAACTGGAGGCACTATTTCTGGACTTGTAAATTGTTCAAAACCTAGTCAACAAGTTTTGGGATTTCCAGTGTTAAAAGGAAACTTTTTACAACAAGATATTAGTAAATTTGTAACGAAAACCAATTGGGAGTTAAAAACCGATTATCATTTTGGTGGTTATGCAAAAATAAACGCCAAATTAATTACGTTTATCAATCAGTTTAAAAAAGAGTATAACATTCTTTTAGACCCCGTTTATACTGGAAAAATGATGTTTGGTATTTTGGATTTGATAGAGAAAGGGTATTTCCCCAATGGAACAAAAATATTGGCAATACATACGGGAGGTTTGCAAGGAATTGCGGGGATGAATGCGGTTTTAAAAAGGAAAAATTTACCATTAATAGAGTAGTTCAATGAAGAAGATAATAGTTTTTTGCTTGTTGGCAAGTTTGGTTGTAGGCTGTGGTACTAAAAAAGTAGCCGCTAGAAAAAAAACTTCAAGTAAACAAAAAACCGAACAGGTTGCTGTAAAAAATGAGCGTCGAAACAACTCAGTAAACAAAGAAGTTGAAGAAGTTGTGAATGGTGTTGGTGTTAAAATAACATCTACCGATGAGTATATTGCCCTTTTTAAAACCATTGCACAAGAAGAAATGCGTTTATATGGCATTCCTGCAAGTATTACTTTGGCGCAAGGTATTTTAGAATCGAATTCTGGAAAGGGTAGACTTGCTATTGAAGCTAACAACCATTTTGGTATCAAATGTCACGAGTGGACAGGTGACAGGATTTATCATGATGATGATGCTTCGCAAGAATGTTTCAGAAAGTATAATGACTCCAAATATTCGTATAGAGACCATTCGTTGTTTTTAACACAGCGTTCCCGATACGCCGCTTTATTCAAACTTAAAAAAGAAGATTATAGAGGTTGGGCAAGAGAATTGAAAAAGGCAGGCTATGCCACCGATACTAAATACCCAGATAAACTAATAGGTTTAATAGACCGATACCGTTTACATACATATGATGAAGAAGTTTTGGGTGATGTTTATGTGAAATATGAAGAAGAAATAGGCATGTTTTCAATGTATTATGTAGAAAAAGGAGATACCATGTATTCCATTTCTAAAAAGTTTAATGTTACTATAGATGAACTTAAGGACTTAAATAATTTAACCAGCACAGTGCTTAGTGTTGGTCAGAAAATAAGAATCAATAAAAATGCAACAGAAATGGCAGTAGTTGGAGCTGGTCAAAAACCGACTATAAAAGCAGTAAAAGAATACCGCTCGCACATCGTTGAGAAAGGGGAAACTTTGTACTCAATATCAAAACTATATGATATAACTGTTTCCGAACTTCAAAAAATGAATGGTTTAAGTGATACTGCCTTAAATATTGGGCAAGAACTTCGAGTTAAACCAACAAATTAAATACAGATGAATTATACAAGAAGTAGTGCCTTATTTGCACAAGCCGAAAAGGTGATTCCTGGAGGCGTAAACTCACCCGTTAGAGCATTTAAAGGTGTTGGTGGAACGCCCATTTTTGTAAAAGAAGCCAAAGGTGCTTATTTATATGATGAAGATGGTAACCGTTTAATTGACTACATTAATTCTTGGGGTCCTATGATTTTAGGGCATGCGTACCAACCTGTTGTTGATGCGGTTGTTGAAAAAGCAAAAAAAGGCACATCGTTTGGAATGCCTACCGAAATTGAAACACAAATTGCAGAGTTAGCAGTTTCTATGGTACCAAATATTGATAAAATACGTTTTGTAAACTCAGGAACCGAAGCTTGTATGAGTGCGGTTCGTTTGGCAAGAGGCTTTACAAAAAGGGATAAAATTATAAAATTTGCTGGATGCTACCATGGGCATAGTGATTCGTTTTTAATTCAAGCGGGTAGCGGAGCGAGCACTTTTGGTACACCTAACAGCCCAGGAGTAACGCAAGGTACAGCTAAAGACACCTTGTTGGCAGCTTATAATGATATTGAAAATGTAAAGCAATTAATTGAAGCTAATAAAAAAGAAATTGCTTGTATTATTATTGAGCCTGTAGCAGGAAATATGGGCTGTGTGCCACCTCAAAATGATTTTTTAAACAAATTAAGAACACTTTGTACTGAGGAGAATATCTTATTGATTTTTGACGAGGTGATGACGGGTTTCCGGTTAGCAAAAGGTGGTGCACAAGAGCTGTTTAATATCAATGCAGATATTGTTTGCTTTGGAAAGGTAATTGGCGGCGGTTTGCCAGTTGGAGCTTTTGCGGCTAGAAACGAAATTATGAATGAGTTGGCGCCATTAGGTCCCGTATATCAAGCGGGAACATTAAGTGGAAACCCGTTAGCTATGGCGGCAGGTTTAGCCATGTTAACCGAATTGAACAACGATGTGGAAGTTTTTAATCGATTAACTGAAAAAACAGCCTATTTACACAAAGGAATTACCCAGGTTTTAAATGAAAATAAAGTGGTTCATACAATAAATAGAGTGGGTTCTATGATTTCGGTGCATTTTGATGCGACCCCTGTTGTAGATTTTAAAACAGCTGCTAAAGGCAATAATGATACTTTTAAAAAGTTCTTTCATGGCTTGCTTAATGAAGGTGTTTATATTGCGCCAAGTGCTTTTGAAACATGGTTTATTACCGATGCCTTGGCTTATAGCGATTTAGATTTTACTATAGAAGCAGTAAAAAAAGTATCAAAAACATTATAAAAAGAAAGCGCATTTCTAAATAAATGAAATGCGCTTTGCATTAAAAAACTAAACTAACTAAACTAAATTTTATTGCTTTTTGGGGCCTTCGCCTCTTTTTTTACCATCACGTTTTTTCATGCCTATAGCTCTTTCTTGCATTTTTCCTTGGGATTTCTCCCATTTGTCAAATTGCTCTTTGTTTAAAATCGTTTTCATTTTGGCTTTCATCGCAATTTGATGGTCTAACTTAGCATTTTCTCTGGCAAGACGTTCTTCTTTTGAAGGTTTTTCCATGTTGCCACTTTCTTTTTTTGCTTTAAAAGTTGCCATCATTTCTTTGCGTTTGGTGGCGTTTTTAAGATTTATGGCATAAATTTCTTTTTGTTGCGATTGATTTAAATCTAGGTGCAACGTCATTTTTTTTGTTTGTAGGTTTGCCGCTTCTTCTGGAGTTAGGTCACTCATTCTATGAGTTCTTTCTTCACGGTTTGGACGTTCTTTTCTTTCTTCTTGTGCAATGCCTTGAATAGATGCTAAAGCTAGTGCAATTACTATAAGTCTTTTCATAATTGAATTTTTTATGTTTATTGCTATTAGGACTTTATGAATTTAAAAAGGTTTAAAGAAGGTGTTGTTTTTAACAAGAAGTTAACTTTGGATGGGTTTGCGTTAGGGGTTGCAGTGAAAAGCCCACAGCGACCCCGACGCGTCGGGGGAGCGAGGACTTGTAACGAAAAACCCGACCCTTGTGGTAACGCCCATCAAAAAAAAATTATTTAAAAACAGGTACTTTTAAGCTGATGCCCGTTTGAAAATCGGCGGCATTATTTACACGAAAATCTTCTTTAAAATACAAGGAAAGCGTTAAGTTTGGTCTGCCATAGGTGTAAATAAAGGTCCAATAAGATAAGGCAGTATATAAAGTAGAAAAACCGTGTTGCCAACCGCCGTTTATTTCTTGCCACTTACCAATTAGTCTGTAATAGTCGGCTTCTTTTTTTTGGTTGTACCTAGATTGAATTTGGTAGTTAATGCTTAGGGCGTTATAGTTTTTATGTTTTGTGAATTTAGTTATTTCAAGATCAGCTTCAATGGTTGCTAAATAAGGGTTGTTCCCTAAATCGATAACCTCTTTAAAGTTAATGATGTTTTTCCGTAATATATTCATTCCAACGCCTGCATTAAATTCGTAATTGTTCTTTAATTCAATTTTTTTAATGGCATTTGCGGATAGACCAAAATCTAAAGAGCTGTTGTGTTTTGATGTGTTAACACCCAAATGGCTTCCAAAATTAACGTAAATATTTTTAGAGTTGCTTTTTGGAAATGTTGGATAGTAAAAATGATTGAGTTCTATACCGCTTAAAAAAAAATCGTAGTTGTTTAGTTCGAGCGTATTTCCATTTCTATCGTTGTACCTGAAATTTACTTGATTCAATCCGTAGTAACGCCTCCCGTAAGGGTCTTCACCTCCCGCGACATTACTATGGAACCATTCAATGCTTTCATCGCTTGTAAATAAAGATAATGGGTGTTTTCCTTTGGTAATTAAATAAGAGCGTAGCGTAACGTCTAGTTCGTTTTTTTTATTTAAAGGTATATTGAAGCCAAATCGAAACTCTTTAATGACGGCATCTATGACGATATTCATATAATCTGCAGGAGTGGTTTCTTGATCTTCAAAATGAAAGTTTCTGTGGTACCAAATTAATTTACTCTGTTCTTTTCTTACTTCGGGGTCTTTTGGTAAATAGGTTTCTACAAAAGGATGAAAATTGTTACCGCTAGTAGAGCTAAAAGTAATAGTTGTGTTTTTTTGAGGAACTATTTTGAAATTGGTATTAATTCGAGAAGTAAAAATTCCAAAATGATGGGTTGCTAAAATACTAGGTTTCTCAATACCATTTTTAAATGATATGCTGTCTTGTTGTTGTGCTGATAAAATAAGGTAGAATCCACAAGCAATTATGAGTATCACGTTTTTTAGCATTTTGTAAAAATATAGAAATTTTTAAGACTAGTGGATATAAGATTTTTGGGTTGTATTTGTTTATTGCGTATGTTATATGACGGCTGTTTTTTCTTAAAAAATTAACATCTAAAACCGTTTGTCTTAAAGAAGTTTTAAATTTTCAACTTCTTATGTTAAACATTTCTAAATAGTTTTAATAGATGAAATAAAATGCGTCCATTTGTATTGTTATTTATTGGAAACATATAATAATTACATAGTGGTTATTAGTTTAGTAATAAATTAAGTTTAGTTGGTTAGTTTGTAAAAGCCAGTGATTGTAGAATCACTGGCTTTTTATTTGTTTTAAACTATCTGGTAGGATAGTATTAAAGAGTTTGTTCTTCGCTATTATGAAAATGGAATTGTAAAAGCTTATATAGATGTTCCTTTTTAAAAGGTTTGGTAAGGTAGTTGTTCATGCCGTTTTCGATAGCTTTGTTTATAGCTTCGGTTGTTACATTGGCTGAAAGTCCAAAAATAATAACATGCTTGTCCGATTGTCTTATAATACGAGTCGCTTCCCAACCATCCATTTCGGGCATGTGGATATCCATAAAAATAAGTTGGTAGTTTTTTTGATTAACTTTATCTAAAGCGACTTTGCCGTTTTCTGCCGTATCCGATTTTATGCCTATGTCTTCAAGGAATTTTTTTAGAACAATAATATTAAGGTTGTTGTCATCAACAATTAGCACATTTATATCGGCTGTTTTAATGTTTTTTTTGTTTTCGGAATGTTTTACGTCTTCTTCTGTGATATCAAATAAAAATGAGGCTGTAAATTTAGAACCTACTTGGTGTTCGCTTTCAACAAAAATTTCACCACTCATCATAGATACCAGATTTTCACAAATTGCCAAACCAAGACCGCTGCCTTCGTGCTGCTTTTTTACGCTATTTTCAATTTGTGTAAACCGGTTAAAAATAGTGTGCAATTTGTTTTCGGGAATGCCAATGCCTGTATCTTCAATACTAACAATTAGTTTTAATTTGTTCTCTATAACAGTTTCAGAACATGTAATAGTAACGCCACCTTCTTTAGTGAATTTTAAGGCATTTTTTAGTATGTTATTTATAACTTGAGTGAGTTTGTTTAGGTCGCCAATAACCGTTAAATCAAGAACGTTTTCAAAATTGGTTTTTAAATAAAGATTCTTTTTTAAAAATAAAAACTGATTAACTTCTACGAGTTCTTTAATTTTTTTTACGGGATTAAATACAACTTTGTCTAATTCTACTTCCCCTGACTCTATTTTATCAATTTCTAAAATATCATTAACAAGGTTTAAAAGATTGCTTGAAGATTTGTCCATTAAATCGACATATTCCTTGTGGATATCACTTAATTTTTCATCTTTTAAAAGTTCAATAAAACCAATAATGGCATGTAAAGGCGTTCTGATTTCATGACTCATGTTCGAAAGGAAATCGGTTTTTGCCTGCGACGCTTTATTGGCTCTGTCTTTTTCTTTATTTAATTGATCATTCAATTTAACTAAAGATAAGTTAGCTTCTACAGCTTGCTTAGCGCCTTTTCTGGCTCTTAAATAAAAGTGAATAAGTAATGAGACTATGAAAGCAAGAAATATTCCAATAATTAAGGCTATGTTGATAACAATTTTGCCTTCAGCCATCAATAATTTTTCTGAAGGGTAAATATTTAAACGCCAAGTTTGAGCTTCTAGTTCATCAACGTGTATGGTGTTTGTGTAAACAATATTTCGCTTTGTTTTTAGTCTTATGCTATTATTGGCTTCATAAAATAAGTGGTCTTTATCATCATATAGTTCTATAGCATATTGGTCTTCCAAATAATCAACTAACCGATCAAAATTGCTGTTAAAATTCATGCCAGCAGTTATTGTACCTTGAAAGTTGTTGTTAAAATAAACAGGTACATCTACAAGAAAAGCATTCCCAGACTGCGTTAATTTTAACCAAGAGGTAATGTTGGTCTTGCGGCTTTTAGAATGACTAATCCATTCGTCTTTTCTGTAATCGAGTTTAGAAATATCTAGGTTTAATGCTTGTTCGTTACCTTTGTATGGACTTATTTTTCTAATAATCATTAAGCTATCAATCCACTCAATAAACTTAAAAGAGGCGTCTTGCTTTAATATTAAATTAGCATCGTGTTCCCAGTTTTCAAAGTAATTGCCATTTGTAAACTCTAATCTGCTTTTAACATTTTCGAGTTTAGAAATATCAGAATGAATGATGTTGTTAATTTCTTTAGAAATTAATTTCCCCGTATGAAATAAATCTTCTTCTATAACAGCATAATACTTATTTATGGAAGTTAAGTATGCGGATATGATGAGAGTTATGAGTATAAAAAAAGTGGTTATAGCAATTATTAAATCTAACTGTGTTTTTTTAAACATAAACTATTACCATTTTTATATATAAGTTAAAAGGAGTTATAAAAATTAAGATAACGATATTACGAAATATATTCTACAACCAAATCATCATCCGTTTTTGTAACGTTTGCCAATTTGTGTTTGGTTAAACCTTTAATGCCTTTATCCCAAGCTTTGTTGCTTAAACCAGATTTGGATTTCAAATCGTTTAAACTCATGCTTTTGTTGGTTTTTAAAATCTCAAATATGGCTTTTTCAGCGTCGCTTAATTCTACCGCTTTTTTCTCTGGGCGCATTTGTGGGAAGAATAAAACCTCTTGTATTGATGGGTTGTTGGTTAAAAACATAATTAATCTGTCCATACCAATGCCCATGCCCGATGTTGGAGGCATCCCATATTCTAAAGCGCGTAAAAAGTCGTAATCTATAGTGCCTGTGGCTTCGTCATCACCTTTTTTTGCTAATTCTATTTGGTGTTCAAAACGTTCGCGTTGGTCTATTGGGTCGTTAAGTTCCGAATAGGCATTGGCTATTTCTTTACCACAAACCATCAACTCAAAACGCTCGGTTAATTCGGGGTTTTCTCTGTGTTCTTTACACAACGGACTCATCTCTTTCGGATAGTCTGTAATGTAAGTAGGCTGTATGTAATTGCCCTCACATTTTTCACCAAAAATTTCATCAATCAATTTGCCTTTACCCATGGTCTCATCCACTTCAATGCCCATGCCTTTTGCAGCAGATCTAATTTCATCCTCAGTTTTCCCAGTAATATCAAAGCCTGTAAATTGTTTTATAGAATCTGCCATGGTGACTCTGGCGTATGGCGCTTTAAAATCTATTTCGTGTTTGCCAAAAGTAGTTTTTGTAGAGCCGTTTACAGCAATGGCACAATGTTCTAGTAACCGCTCACAAAAATTCATCATCCAATTGTAATCTTTATACGCTACGTATATTTCCATAGCGGTAAACTCAGGGTTGTGGGTTCTGTCCATGCCTTCGTTTCTAAAGTTTTTAGAAAACTCGTAAACACCATCAAACCCACCAACAATCAATCGTTTTAAATACAATTCGTTGGCAATTCGCATATATAGCGGAATGTCTAAAGCATTGTGATGTGTGATGAAGGGACGCGCTGCTGCACCACCTGGAATGGGTTGTAATACAGGAGTTTCAACTTCAAAATAACCAGCATCATTAAAAAACTGACGCATGGCATTGAATAGTTTGGTACGTTTTACAAACACGTTTTTCACCTGTGGGTTTACCACCAAATCGGCATAACGTTGTCTGTAACGTTGCTCAGGGTCAGTAAAGGCATCAAACACAACACCGTCTTTTTCTTTAGGTAATGGAAGTGGTTTCAAAGCTTTGCTTAATAAGGTGAAGTCTTTTACACGCACACTCTTTTCACCAACTTGTGTGGTAAATAATTCGCCTTCAACACCCACAAAATCACCGAAATCCAAAAGCTTTTTAAAAACCTCGTTGTATTTTTCTTTATCGTCGCCAGGGCAAATTTCATCACGGTTAAAATACACTTGTATTTTTCCATCAGCATCTTGTAAATCGGCAAAACTAGCTTTTCCTTGCACCTTTATCATCATCAAACGCCCCGCGATTACCACCTTTTTACCTACTTCAAAGTGGTCTTTTATTTGTTTCGATGTGTGTGAAACTGGGTATAAATCGGCTGGATAGGGGTTAATTCCTAACTCGCGTAATTTTGCTAATTTTTCTCTTCGTACAAGCTCTTGCTCTGATAATTGCGACATATTCTAAATTTCTGAGTATTTTTTTAAAGGCACAAAGATAAACATTTGATTTACGATTTACGATTTTAGAATTATGAATTTTTGGGCTTTAGACGTTTCTATCTATTGTAACAAAAAACATAAATTTACGACCTATAGAAAAATCATCAATCTAGAATCGTAAATTTAAAATCATTATGAGTTTTTGGAGAGTTTTACTATCTATTATTTGTCCACCTTTAGCCGTTATCGATAAGGGTTGTGGCTCTGTTTTTATTGTCTTTTTATTGTGGCTTTGTGGCTGGGTTCCTGGTGTAATTGCAGCGTTGGTTATTCTTAATAATCCAAAAAATTAAACCTATCTTTGCTGTCAAATTTTAATACTTAATAATTTATGAGAAGGTTTTTTGCCCTTTTTTGTTTGGTAGTTTTAACAACTTTTACCAGTTGCCAGTTTTCTGAGAATATCTATATAAATGCCGACGGTTCTGGTAAAATGGAATTTTCGTTTGATGGTAGCCAACTCATGCAAATGGCGGGCGATAAAATAAGTGAGAGCCAAGAGAAAGCTATCGATTCTACTTTCAGTTTTAAAGAATTATTCAGTACCATGAAGGATAGTATTTCTAAACTATCGGAAGAAGAACAACAAAAAATAAAGAGTTTGGAGCCGTTTAATATGCACATGGTTATGGATCCAAAAACATCAAAAATGACCTTTGATATGTTTACTGATTTTAAAAATGTAAACGAACTTCAAGATATGTTTAAAGCCATGAACAGTTTTGGTGCCTTAAAAGGTAAGGAGAAAGCAGGTACTGATGCCAATCCATTTTCTTCTTTTGGTGGTGATGGCACTACCGAACTAGATTATAAGTACGATGGTAAAATATTTAAACGTACAGCCAAAATAATTGATAAAGAAGCTTACAAACAAGTAACCGATAGTTTGGGGCAAATGGCTATGATGTTTGGGTCTTCAACCTATAAATTAAATTATCATTTTCCGAAGCGCATTAAATCGGTTTCAAACGAAACAGCTATGTTTAGTGCTGATAGAAAAAGCGTTACCATTGAATATGGTTTTATGGACTACATTTCCAATCCCGAAGCTTTAAATTTAGAAGTTGTATTAGAAGATTAACGTTTTGAACAAAACCATTGAAATACAAGATTTAGGTTTAAAAGATTATAAAGACACTTGGGATTACCAAGAACAACTTTTTAAGGGGATTGTTGATGCTAAAATTAAAAACAGGCGAGATAATACACAGTTTAAAACCAATAATTACTTTTTGTTTGTAGAGCATCCGCATGTGTACACTTTGGGTAAAAGTGGCGATATGTCTAATTTATTGGTAGATGAAATCCAATTAAAAGCCAAAAATGCCACGTTTTATAAAGTTAATAGAGGTGGCGATATAACTTACCATGGTCCGGGACAAATAGTAGGATATCCTATTCTGGATTTAGATAATTTTTTTACAGACATCCATAAATACCTGCGTTTTTTAGAAGAAATGATTATTCTTACTCTTGCGGAATATGGTTTAAAAGCCGAAAGAAGTGAAGGTGAAACAGGTGTTTGGCTAGATGTGGGTACACCATTTGCTAGAAAAATATGTGCCATGGGCGTTCGTGCCAGCCGTTGGGTAACGATGCACGGTTTTGCTTTGAACGTAAATGCCAATTTGGGCTATTTCGATTTGATGATTCCCTGTGGTATTCGTGGGAAAGCAGTAACTTCTTTAAACGTAGAACTTGGCGTTGCTAAAGTTGATGAAACAGAAGTGAAAGAAAAACTGTTAAAACATTTTAGTGCGCTTTTTGAGGCAGAGTTTTTTAATGCTAAACTTTAAATAGCATATATTCTTTTTTTGTAAATTTGGATTGCTGTACAAACCAAAACTTCGTTTCCAAAATAGCTTAAAGAGTTTTTTTTTTAACTCAGCTTTGTTGGTAACGGTTATTTTACATGTATTTTTCAATCAATTCAGCAGCTTTTTTTTGACCTCTTTCTTTAGCTAAATCAAATGCGTTTTTCTTTTCTTTATTTTTTAATTTTAAATCAGCACCGTTGTCTATTAAAAGCTGAATTATATCTAAATATCCTCTTTTTGCCGCTTCGCCTAACGAAAAATCTCCATCTTCATCTTTGTTGTTAACATTTGCGCCATTTTCAATAAGAAATTTAACTATTTCATAGTGTCCTTTTGACGCTGCGTGTTCAAGAGGTGTTGCTCCATCCATAGCTTTGATGTCAATTTTAGCACCATTTTGGGCTAAATATTTTACAATTTCTAGATGGCCATTTCTTGCGGCTACTCTAATTGGAGTAAAATCGCGATATCCTTTAAAATTAACATCGGCACCACTTTCAGTTAAAAGCTTCACTATTTCAAAATACCCTTCTTGACAAGGAAATTCTATTGGAGTTGAGTTTCCTGGATTTACTTTGTTTACTTGATTTACATCAGCCCCATTATTAATTAAAAATTCTGTGATTTCATAGTTGTTATCAGCAGTTGACCTCCATAATGGAAAAAGTCC
Organism: Mariniflexile soesokkakense; assembly: GCF_039650365.1. Classification (NCBI taxonomy): domain Bacteria; kingdom Pseudomonadati; phylum Bacteroidota; class Flavobacteriia; order Flavobacteriales; family Flavobacteriaceae; genus Mariniflexile; species Mariniflexile soesokkakense. Next base: position 25,473 of record NZ_JAZHYP010000011.1, read on the forward strand.
GTTTTTACTATATTCAGAAATGTCTTCTCCTTTTTTTATAAGTGATTTTACTGTTTCAAGATCTCCTTTTTCAACAGCTTTATATAATTTTTGGGAATATCCAATTGATGTTATTCCAATAAACAGTGCAAGTAATATTTTTTTCATTTATTCAGTTTTTAATTGTTGCCAACTTTTTATATATGGATGATTTCAATTATCTATATCACAGCTAAACGAATTTAGTTGTTTTTTCTTGTAAAATAAAAAGTTTTTAATTCTCAACATTAAAAAACACCTTGTAATAATGCATTTTCTTTTCATCATCATAACCGCGTTCTAAATATTCGGCAGAGGCATCGGGTGCATCAATATCCAGTTTTATTTGTATGTTGGTATCTAGCTTTATATCGGTTTTAATCTTTTTCTTTTCTTTGTTTACAACAGCTTCGGCAACATCAAATTGGTTTTTAATAACTAAGTTTTGTTCGCCTTCAAAGGTTTTTTTGTAATCGTCAAATAAGTTTTTATGTTTGTCTTCTTCAAAAATTTCATCTTTAAAACGTTCAACGTTTACCACCTCATTTTCTTTAAAAAAATCGATGGTTTTAGCTAAAAAGGTATTCTGTTCTTGAGCACCATAGGTGGTTTTTAAAATTTCGGTTGAGAAATCTTTACAGAGTTCTATATATTGTTGGGTGTGGTTATTCGCATCATCGGCATATTTTATGTTTAAAAACTGGTTTAGCCAGTATTGGGCATCGTAACTGTTGTTGTCTACGCTTAAAATAATGTTGCCTTCCGTATCAGTTTGGTTTAAAATTATGCAGCCTTTATCTACTTTTTTAGATGAGATCCCTTTTTGAACCAATACATCATAACTATTGTTTTCTAAATAGGTTTGAAAAAAATTGACTTTATTTTCAATTTTAAAAATACCCAAAGCGTTTGTGGTTATTTCGTTAAACTCGATGCCTTCAAACATAACCACCAAAACATCGCCTGTTTTTATTTGCGCCGAGGTAGATTGCTCGTATAAATGGGTTACTATATGCTTTGAAACGTCTATAAAAGTTTCTTCATCATTAAAAATTTGCGTGCTGTAACTGTTTATTTCGTTTAATGAAATATTAGCATGGTGGTTAAACCTGTAGCTTTGTACCACGCTTCCAAATGGTCTTAATAAAAATGGGAGCATTAGGTCGTAACTGGCTTCATCAAAATCTACTAACTTTTCTGAAAAGGCATTTTTTGTGCCGTTAAATTTATTACCAACTTTATGAATAATGAATTTTGATATAGAGGCGTTTTTTCTTGAAATCATGGTGTATTTATTATGAGTACAATAGTACTAATTTCAAAAGAGAAACCATAAAAAAAGAACGCCAAAGCATGATGCCTTGACGTTCTCAGATTCGAGGACTTTTCGATTTGGTTATCGTTATGTTTTTTCAACACAGCACATAAGTAAGTGTCAGTAAGCGCTAAATGGCAAACTGAAGATTTATACTATAACTTGTGGTTGAGTTGTAATTAATTCGTTTTTTAATAAGGTTGATAATAGCAGCCCTAAAGATAAAAATTACTTTTTCATGTGCAAAGAGTTATGTGAAAATTCTTTACTACACCAATTTGTAAATGAGTGGATTAGGTTTTAATTGATACGATAGAGCAGTATGGAATTAGTTTCGCCTTTTGTTACAAACTCCAAGCTATTGTCTTTGTCAATATTGTCTAGGGCTATTTCTGAATTGCCATACACAGGGAAATTAGGCAATAGGTTTCCTTGGCTATCAAATATGTAAACTTTTTGAGTTTGTAAATCGGTAATGGCAACATAAATTTTATCCTTAATGTAAAACAGTTCGGGTTTTGTATAAGTGCCAAAATCCAATTCTACAATGTTACTTTTAATGGTTAATTTGTTTTCGTTAAGCGTTACCAACGTTTTACTGCTAGCTTCTATATTATGTTTTTCTGAAAGGTTTAAATTTTGAGTTGAAACACCTCCTTTGGTGTCTAAAGAAATTAATTGTCCGTTTGAAGTTGTTGTAGTAAATGTATCGCTGTATAAAAAGATGGGTTGATTTGAAAAGTTTACGGATGTTTTTGGATTCACTCTTGTGTTTCCTGTTCTGTCTAAAATATGAAGCGTGTTTTGGGTTTTAAATACAATATAGTCTTTACTACTTATTCTAAAATGTTTTGGTTGACTAACAAGAGCCTCTTTAGCCGATTTAAAATTGAAACCATTTACCGTTTTGGCATGAACATCGTAAAGCAATATGTTTTTGCCTTGGGTAACTAACAGGCGGTAATCTTTATTTCTATCATAATCAAAAACTGAAAGTGGTTGGGTAATAGCATCATTAAATTTACCAGGAAACGGTGCAACATCTTTACCATTTCTGTCAATAACGTATACACGGTTTGGAGTTGCAAATGCTAATTGTAAGCGCCCGTTTTTAAAAACATCAATTTGTTCAATGGTTCCTAAAACAGCACCTTCAAGTTGTTTTTTCCAAAGAATTTTTCCTTTATTAGAAATTAAATAGAGGTTGTTTTTAATATCTTGAACTACTATTTCTTTTTCTTTAGTAAGATGATTGGTTACAAATTGAGGCTTATTTAGAATATCGGAAGCCAATTTGATATTTAATTCTTCTGAAACCGAGTTTTGACTTACCCTGGTTTTGCTCTTTTTTATAATGGCGTTTAGATGGGCAAAATTAGAATCGTAAATAAATTGTAATGCCGAAGAGCTGTAATTACTGAAAGAATCCTCTAAATCATCTTTAAAATTTTTACTTAATATAGATTTTAAAGATTTACTGCTAGTAGCAAGAAACAAAGAAGAGGCATTACTTAGTTGTTCTTTAGCTTTTTTAAAAGTTTCTAATTCACTAAACGTGGTTTTATTTTGATAGTTAGAAATGATGTTTTGTAGTAAAGCAGAACTATTAGAAAACACAAAAAAGTTGTCTAAGACGCAATATTTATTAGGGTTGATGTTTTTAATTAAAGGTGAAAAAGTATCAACAAATAGCTTAGGTTGGCTAAAACTATATATTTCTATGCCTCTATAAGCTTCAACTATGGTTTGTTCGCCAATAAGTGCATCTTCGGTAGCAATAAAATCAATGGAATTTAACGCAATGGCACGATTTTCATCTTGATAAATAACACCAACTTCTATGATATTATCAAAAAGAGGCGAACTGCCTGCAATAGAATCCTTCTTTGTATATGCTTTTAAATTACCTTCAATAGTTTGGAAATTTTTAAAGGTAAAGCTCATAAAACCATCACTATCAAAAGGTGTGATGTTTTGAGTTTGGTTTTCCTGCGGAATGGTGTTTCTAAATATGTTGCTTAAAATTTTGGTGGAATCGGTCGCTTTGGTAATACCATTAACATATATATAGTCTTGGTTTACATTCACATCAATAGCTATATAATTGGTGAAAGCATTTAGATTTAAAGATTCCTCAATAAAAAACGATTTTATAAAAGGGGAGTTGGCATTTATTATAATAGAAAATGTTTTATCGTTGCTGGTAGAGTTGTAAATTTTAACTAATTCTTCATTCATGTTAGAACTGGTTAAAACGGTGTTTATAGCATCTTTTGATGATGCTGTAAAAAAAGTACTGTCTATTACAGTGCTGTAAAAAGTGTTATTGTTGTAGGTGGATTTTGTGAGTGTTTGGTTTTCGTAGCTAATTGTTTCTTCAACATAGTTTTTAAGAGAATCTCTTTTGAATAGTTGAGGGGTGAATTTTGTTATTATGGTAAATTGAAGACTGTCTTTTTCGTCTTGTGAAAAACAGATAAGTAGTTCGCCATTTGGTTTTAAAAGTTTTAAATAATCTAAATTGGTTTCTAAATGTTTATAGGCACTGGTTTCAGAAAACTTATTTAAAAAATCACTGTTCTTAATACTGCTTTTTAAGTCTTCAAGATTAGATGTTTTTATAATAATGGATGTGTTTTCTGGAACAAAATCGATAAGATTGATGCGATTTTTTTCAGTAGTAGAACAACTAAAAACAACAAATAATAAGATGGCGAAACCAAGGAATCTCATAAAACGAATTAATTTATACAAACCTACATATTTTTCAATTTATAGCGTACATAAAATAGCGTAATGTAAGCAGTTAAATATCTAATTTTATTTGTTCGGGTAATAACCGAAACGATTTTCTATGATACTTGGTAATTCCGTATTTCCGTATCGCTTCTCGGTGTTCTTTTGTTGGATAACCTTTGTTTTGTTTCCAGTTGTACATGGGGAATTCTTCGTGAATAGTATTCATGAATGCGTCTCTATATGTTTTTGCTAATACTGAAGCTGCGGCGATACTTAAATATTTACTGTCTCCTTTAATTATGGTTTCAAAAGGAATGTCTCCGATAGGTTTAAATTTATTACCATCAACAATTATAAATTCTGGTTTGGGTGTTAGTTGTGTAATTGATTGATGCATAGCCAAGATAGAGGCATTTAAAATATTTATTTGATCTATTTCATCTTGAAAAACATGAGCTACACCAAAAGTTAATGCTTTTAATTCTATAATAGGCTTTAAAGAATCCCTTTTGCTTTCACTAAGTTGTTTGGAATCGTTTAAAATCGAATTGTTAAAAGTTGAAGAAAAAATAACAGCAGCGGCAGTAACCGGACCTGCTAAACATCCACGTCCAGCCTCGTCTGTGCCACATTCTAAAACAAAATTTGAATGGTTTTTTAACAACATATTTTAAAAAGTTTTGACAAATTTATAGTTTTTATTTAATTGGTTGTGTTTTCTGAACTTCTGTTTTTGGTTATTAAATAATCATGTTTTTTTCAATTTTGTTCAATCTTTTTTATTGCAAACGCCTTAATATTAAATATTCGTTAAACAAAATGGGCAGGAAACAAATATTAGCACATTTATTTAAAGTTTTTATTTGTTTCTTTAAGATTATATTAAGATATTCGTTTTTGGACTAACTCAAATAATTATTGTATGAAATTAAACTTGACAAGTTTGTTAATGCTTTTTATGGTATTTTCAATTCATCTTTCCTTTGCTCAAGAAAAAAATATTACCGGTAAAATTGTAGACTCTTATAATATGCCTCTCCCAGGAGTAACTATTCTTATCGAGGGAACCAACAGAGGGGTAACATCAAATTTTGATGGTGAATATTCAATTTTAGCCAGTACAGGAAATATTTTGAAATTTAGTTTTGTAGGCATGCAAACCAAAATGATTACCGTTGGAGAAAATAACGTTATTAATATTGTAATGATTGAAGACGTTGAAAGTTTGGACGCTGTTGTAGTAACGGGATACCAAAATGTTAGAAGAGAATTATTTACCGGTGCTTCGCAAACATTAAAAGCAGCAGATATTAAATTAGATGGTGAAGCAGATATTTCTAGAGCTTTAGAAGGACGCGTTGCAGGTGTAAGCGTGCAAAACGTAACTGGAACGTTTGGTGCTTCACCTAGAATCACTATTAGAGGATCGTCATCTATTTTAGGTGACACAAAGCCTATTTGGATTGTAGATGGCGTTATTCAAGAAGAAATAGTTAATTTATCGGTGTCCGATTTAGTTTCTGGAGATGCAAGTACCTTATTAAGTTCTGCAGTTGCTGGGTTAAATGCTTCCGATGTGGAGAGTTTTGAGATTCTTAAAGACGCTTCGGCAACGGCACTTTACGGTGCTAGAGCGTTAAATGGTGTGGTGGTTATTACTACCAAATCTGGTAAGAAAAACCAAAAACCAACATTTAATTATGCAGCAGAATATGCTGTAAGAGACATTCCTAGATATACAAATTACGATTTGTTGAACTCGCAAGAAACCGTGTCTGTTTACAGAGAAATGGAAACAAAAGGGTTTTTAGATCTGCCATCTTCATTTCAAGGCAGATACGGTGGTATTTATAATATTATGTACAGGGCCATCAATAATTATGATGAAACTACGGGTCAATTTCAACTTCAAAATACACCAGAAGCAAGAGCAAAATTTTTACAACAGTACGAATTGGCAAATACCAATTGGTTTAAAACCTTGTTTAATGCGGCACCAACGCAAACACATACCATGAGTTTTTCTAGTGGTGGTGAAAATGCTACGTCTTACGCATCATTAGGTTATTACACTGATGGAGGGTGGACAGTAGCCGATAGAGTTAGAAGAATAACAGGGAATTTAAGAAATACCTATTTTTTAATGGGCGATAAATTAAAGATAACGTCACAGTTACAAGGTTCTATTAGAAATCAATTAGCACCAGGTACATTTGCTAGACAGGAAGACGTGGTTAGCGGTTCTTATACAAGAGATTTTGATATCAATCCATTTAGTTATGCACTTAATACAAGTAGAGCATTGCGTGCTAGAGATAATGATGGTGATTTAGAATATTCCAGATACAATTGGGCACCTTTTAATATTTTAAACGAACTGGAAAACAATGCCATTGAACTAAATGTGTCAGATATCAAATTTCAAGGACAAGCCGAATATAAAATCAATAAAAATTTAACCTTTAACTTTTTAGGTTCTGCACGTTATGCTTCATCTAATGGCGAGCATGCCATAACCGAAGACTCTAACGTTGCTGCAGCATATAGGGCAAATGAAACAACGATTGTGCAAGATCAAAACACCTTTTTGTTTTCAGATCCAGATTTTCCTAACTCGAGACCAAAAGTAGTATTGCCTGTTGGGGGTATATTAATTACTTCAAAAAACACTTTGGTTACGTATACCTTTAGAAATACTTTAGATTTCACTAAAAGATTTAAAGATAATCTTCACGGAATTAGAATTTATGGTGGACAAGAGTACAGATACACCGATAGAACTGAAAGTAAAAATACTGGTTATGGATATCAGTTTTCTCGAGGAGGTACTGTATTTACCGATCCAGATATTTTAAAGAAAGCCATTTTGGACGGTAACCCTTATTTTTCTGCTGAAGAAACCAGACAACGGGAAGTCTCATTTTTCGCAAACGTAACCTACGATTTTGATAAAAAATATGTATTAAACGTTACGGGAAATTATGAAGGCTCTAATAGAGCTGGTAAATCCACAGAATCAAGATGGTTGCCAACTTATACTATAGGAGGTAAATGGAATGCAGATAAAGAAGATTTTATAAAAAATTCTGATGTTGTTTCAACATTAGCTTTCAGGCCCAGTTACGGGCTTGTGGCACTATTAGCAGACAACGCTACAAACAATTTAGCTGTTTTTAGAAGCCAAATTACCGATAGGCAGTATAACGATGACCGCGAAAATTATATAGATATTGAAGATTTACAAAACAGCGAATTAACTTGGGAAAAAACACTAGAGTTAAATTTAGGTGTCGATGTTGGTTTTTTGAATAACAGAATTATGTTAAACTTTGATGCCTATTTCAGAAAAGGTAAAGATTTAATAGATCTTATTCGAACCACAGGTATAGGTGGCGAATCTATTAAACTAGGTAATAATTCTGAAATGACTACAAACGGTATCGAGTTTCAAGTTAATACCGTAAATATTGATAGTGATAATTTTAGATGGAAAACAGGATTTAATATATCACACTTTAATCAAGAAGTAACCTCACTTAAACAAGAATCGAACGTGTTCGATTTAGTTACAGGAACGGGTAGAGGTAATGCCATTGGCTTTCCAAAAGGATCTTTGTTTTCATTCCAATTTGAGGGACTTAACGACTACGGTTTACCAACATTTTTAACACAGGATCCAGATTTTGATCCTTCAAAACCTTATGATTTAATAGATTTTCAAGATACCGACAGCGTATTGGATTATTTAGTTTATGAAGGTCCTACAGAGCCTAATATATCTGGTGGACTTTCAAATAATTTCACCTTCAAAAACTGGGATTTTAGTTTCTTTATTTCTTTTTCAGCGGGTAATAAGGTTAGATTGGCTCCAGCATACAAATCGGAATATACAGATTTAGATGTGTTTCCAAGAGAGTTTGTAAACCGTTGGTTGTTTCCTGGAGATGAAAATATTACCAATGTTCCAACAATTGCATCACAAAGTGTATTGCAGTCATTTGGAGAAAACGAATTGGAGAGAGCTTATAATGCCTATAACTATTCAACAGCACGTACTGCCGATGGTGGTTTTATTAGAATGAAAAACATTTCCTTAGGGTATACGTTTGATAAGCAAGTAACCAAAAAATTAGGGATTTCTAATTTCAGATTGAGTTTACAAACCACCAATCCGTTTTTAATCTATTCAGATTCAAAATTAGGTGGTCAGGATCCAGAGTTTTTTAGATCTGGTGGTGTTGCTTACCCAATTTCAAGGTTGTTCACTTTCTCATTAAATGTTGGTTTTTAAAAATGAATACTATGAAAAATATAAAGTTTAATATAATAAAAGTCTTAGCTTTTGTTTTACTGGCAGCTTCTTGTAACGATGTTTTAGATGAAACTCCAGACAACAGAATCGACTCTATAGATTCTCCAGAAAAAATTGCAGAACTTTTGGTAGCAGCCTACCCAGATGCAGCCTATGTGCCTTTTTTAGAACCGATGTCTGATAATGCAGGCGATAAAGGTCCAAGTGCCGATACAGGTATTGATTTTGCAACAACGCTTAACCAAAGAATGTATTTTTGGGATGATTTTAATGATATTGATGATGATACCCCTACAAATTATTGGAACAGGGCTTATAAAGCCATAGCACAAGCTAATCAAGCGTTGGCGTCTATTGAAGCATTGGGAGGTGGTTCAGAGTTGGATGCCTTAAAAGGTGAAGCACTTATATGTCGTGCCTATGCTCATTTTATGTTGGTTAGCATATTTTCAAAAGCATACAGCTCATCTACTGCAAATTCAGATTTGGGAATACCTTACGTTACCAAACCAGAAACCGTTTTGTTGGGCAAGTATGAAAGAGGTACTGTAGAGAATGTCTATAATCAAATTAAAAATGATATTGAAGCCGGACTACCTCTAGTCACAGATAATTACAACGTAAAGGCTTTTCATTTTACAAAAAAAGCAGCAAATGCATTTGCTGCTCGCTTTTATTTAAATAAAGGTGAATGGCAAAAAGTTATAGACCATAGCAATAGTGCTTTAGGGGCAAATGTGGGAAGTGTTTTAAGAGATTGGACAAACCAATATAGCCCAAGAACCTATTCTGAACAAAATTACTTATATACATCATCAACTGAAGAACCAGCAAATTTGTTATTGGTTTCTGCTTCATCTATCTATAACAGATATCATTTTAGCGCCAGATACCAAATGAACAATACTATTGCTAGCCAATTATTTTTTGGTCGGAATATATCAGGTAGATTTTGGTCTTTTGGGGTGTATGGTTCTTCAGATTTGTATTACAACATTCCTAAGTTTCAAGAGTTTTTTAAAGTAACCAATCAGGCAGCAGGAACGGGTAATGCTTTTGTTGCTTATGTATTATTATCTACAGATGAGGTTTTGCTTAATCGAGCTGAAGCCTATGCCATGTTAGGACAATTAGATGATGCAGCTACAGATATTAATATGTCATTATCGGTAAAATCGGATGATTATAATTCTGCTACCGATGCGCTAACAGCATCAGATATCGCAGCCATATATCAAGGGTTTCCATCATCAATTTATACACCATTTTATACCATTCCAAATGAATCGCTTCCTTTTATAGCTGCTATTTTAAGTATAAAAAGAACGATTTTTTATAATGATGGATTACGATGGTTTGATATAAAGAGACATAACATAGCTGTAACTCATACCGATAATTTAGGTAATAGTTACACCTTATCTAAAACTGATAATAGAAGACAAATTCAAATACCTGAAGCAGCACAATCTTTTGGTATAGAGCAGAACCCTAGGTAAATACAAAAAAAAAATCGTAACAATGAAAAAATATATATACATAATAACTATGGTGTTGGCATTTATAATGTCATGTAGCGATGGTTCAGACAGTATTGGAGAAAGCCAAATAGATACCAATCCACCAATATTAAACGAGTTGGATATATGGTTAAGAAGCAATTTTGTAGCTCCCTACAATATTGAAGTGCTTTATAAATGGGATATTAATGATACAGACGTCGATCGGTTTTTACATCCACCTCTTGAATCTAGTGTAAAACCAGTGGCTAACGCTTTACAAAAGGCTTGGATAGAACCTTATACCCAAGTTGGTGGTGCCGATTTTATAAAAAAAATAGCCCCAAGGCAATTTACATTGGTAGGTAGTTTTAATTACAATCCTAACAGTCCAACCATTACACTTGGTGTTGCAGAAGCAGGAACAAAAATCACACTCTTTAACATCGATTATTTAGATTTTACAGATATAAACAGTATTAAGCAGCCCTTAAAAACGGTACAGCATGAATATGCCCATATTTTAAATCAAAACATTCCTATTGATGAGGCATACGGACTTATAAATCCAGAAAATTATACAGCTCAGTGGTTTAACAGAGATGATGCCGAAGCTAGAGAATTAGGTTATATTACTGCTTATGGTTCTAGTCAAGAAAGTGAGGATTTTGTTGAGATGGTTTCGGAGATGTTAACCAATTCCAAAGCAGAATTTGATGCTATTGTAGAAAGTATTGATAATGAAGAATCAAAAGCAATCATTAGAGAGAAAGAAGCTATGGTAGTAGATTATTACCAAAAAAACTTCAATATAGATTTGTACGAACTTCAAGAAATTGTAGCTATTGCAACACAAAACCTAGTAAATTAAATAAATATGAAAAAGATATATATAAAGTTTGGTTTCATCTGTTTGCTGTTTTTTGGGCTTTTGTCTTGTAATAGTGATAATAGCGAAACCCTTTTTCCAGAATCACCAGCCGATAGAATTGCCCAAAGCAACAGCGAACTACTAAATTTACTGCTCGCAGAATCCAATGGTTACAAAGGGGTTTATTTTCCTAAGGACGATGAATTTGGCGGTTTCACGTTCTATATGAAATTCAATGCAGACGGTACTGTTAATATGACATCCGATTTTGATGCTGATACAGCTATTCAAACCTCTTCATTTGAAGTTCGATATGGCAGTGCAACCGAATTGGTTTTTACAACAAGAAATCATATACAAAAAGTAAGCGACCCCGATTTTCCTGGATTAGTAGGTACAGGTTTTAAAGGAACTTCGGTGTTTCAGTATTTTGGAAACGAAAACGGCGTCATTACTTTTAGGGATGTTAGAAATTCAAGTTCGGGTCGTTTCGAGTTCATGCCATCAAATTTAACAAATTTCAATACTGAAAGTGTTTTAAAAGTACAAACGTCCTTGGCGCAACGTGAAAATTTACTGCCTACTCCAACAAGTTCAGTGTTTCAGGTATTAAAAATTGAAAAAGGCAATAAAGTATCTAATTTCAACTTTAATTATGATGCTTTTAGGTTACATGCTTCACCAAGGGTACTTGTGGAAGGGACTGTTATCTCGGTTCAAGAATTTAATTTTGGTATCGCTTTTACAGAAGATGGTTTAATAATAAGCCCATCTTTGGAATTTGATGGAGAAGCTTATACCAATTTCACTTATGATGATGCGACTTCAAGTTATATTTCAACAGTAAATGGTACAACAGCAACTATTTTATTCGATAACCAACCCGCATTTATTAATGAAGATGTAAACCAATTATTAGATTTAGGGCCTACAGGTTTTTTATATAGGCCAGCATTGGGCAGCAATCCTTTAACATCAATTGGTCATGATGCAATGATTACACAAGTAAACGCCAATTTAGGAACCATTGGCTTCTCTTTTGTAGAGTATCAATTAGTTTTAGATTTTGAAAGTGACGATTGTGACACATTTTTATTTATAAGGGTTAGAAGAAATTCTGATGGAGCTACATTTTCGACGTTTTATTGTTTTGAAAAAGCAGTGATTCAAGATAGAAAGTTATTCTTAAACTATACAGCTCCTTTTGGTGGTAATGGAACATTCTTAGAAACCAGATTGGCGCCAATAATTAATTTTTTTAATAGCAGTCAAGGAATTATTTATACAGATGAAGACAGTTTTTCTTCAAGTTTAGGTAGTTTTAGCAATAGAGCAGGAACATTTACAAGCTTAGAAAACCCATCAATTAGAGTTTATGGGTTATGGTTTGGCTAATAGATTAAGCTGATTTATGGATAACAATAAAGAGATCGTCTTTACTTTTTAGGCGGTCTCTTTTGTTATTATTGAAAATATAAACTATTTATTAAATAATTTTTCCATTTTATAACGTTATCATATTTTGTATTTACATTTGCACCGTTAAAAATGATTATACATATTTAGTCATTTAACTCAGTATCGAAACGTATTACTATGACTTTATATTCAGGTTTAGAATCAATAAAGAATTATCATTCAAAAAGAAACTTGCTTTTAGTACTTTTTTTAATACTACAGTTCAACCAACTTTTTGCTCAAGATAAACCCAAAAAGTCTAATCGATTAGGTAGAGAGTTGGGTTTGGTACAGCCTAAGGACTCTCTTGCAAAAGAAAAACTTCCAAAAGTAACAGATTACTTAATTATTTCGCACGTTAACGATACAACCTATGTCGATACTACATTATCCATTAAAAAAGAGTATAAATTCAATTACTTAAGAAAAGATAATTTTGGGTTGATGCCTTTTTCAAATATGGGTCAATCCTATAACAGCCTTACCTATAATTTTCAAAACACCAGTTTAATGCCAAGTTTTGGTGCTCAAGCGAAGCATTTCTTTTATATGGAAGTTGAAGATATTAACTATTACCGCGTTCCAACGCCATTTACAGAACTGTTTTTTAAAACCGCTTTTGAACAAGGGCAGCAAACAGATGCATTTTTTACGGTAAACACATCGCCTCAATACAATTTTTCAATAGCATACAAAGGTTTACGCTCTTTGGGTAAATACCAACACATATTAACAAGTAGCGGTAACTTTAGGTTTACATCAAATTATAAATCTAAAAATAGCAGATATAATGCAAAAGGGCATATGGTAACGCAAGATTTACTAAATCAAGAAAATGGAGGTTTGCGAGACGATAATGTGGTATACTTTGAAACGGGCGACCCCGAATTTTTAGACCGTTCCATTTTTGAGGTTAATTTTGAAAACGCAGAAAGCCTCCTAAAAGCTAAACGTTTTCATTTAGACCATACATACCATATAATAAGGAAAAGAGATTCATTATCTAAGAACAAACTTAGTGTTGGGCACATAATATCTTTTGAAGATAAATATTATCAGTACGATCAATCTTCAGCAAACAGTTTCTTTGGTGATGCTTTTAAAAATTCAAAATTAAAAGACCGTGCAACACTTGAAAGTTTTTATAATCAATTTCAGTTAAATTATAGTAACAACATAATAGGAGATTTACAATTCAACGTAAGTAATAGCAATTATAATTATGGCTATGATAAGCTGGTAGTTTTAAACGGTAATACCATAACTAACAGATTAAAAGGCGATATCTTTTCAACAGGTGGTAAATACCATAAACAATACAAAGGTTTCGAGTTAAAAGGAGAATTGGGTATTAATGTGTCGGGAGATTTTGATGGTAACTTTTTAAAAGGAACAGCAACGTTTAAATTAAATGAAGACATAGTAGCATCTGCATCCTTAAATCACAGTTCAAAAGCGCCAAATTTCAATGCCCTATTATATCAAAGCGACTATGTTAGCTACAATTGGCAAAACAATTTTAATAATATTGAAACGCAGCAACTCGCATTTAACTTAAAATATAAAAATCTAGCCAACATCACGGTCGATCTTAATACTATAAACGATTACGTATATTTTAAAATGGACGAAACATCGCAACAAGTAAAGCCATTTCAAAACAATGCCACCATTACCTATTTGCGAGCTAAGTTCGAAAACGAAATAAGAGTAGGTAAGTTTGCATTAAACAATACCGTGTTGTATCAAAACATGCAAGACAATAACAATGTTTTGAATGTACCACAACTAACAACCCGAAACACGCTATACTTTTCTAGCCATGTATTTAAAAAAGCCATGTACTTGCAAACGGGCGTAACCCTAAATTACTTCACAAAGTATTATATGAATGCGTATAACCCCTTGTTAGCAGAATTTTATGTACAAACCGATCGTGAATTCGGTAATTTCCCAAGGCTGGATTTCTTTTTAAATGCAAAAATCCGTCAAACCAGGGTGTACTTAAAAGCCGAACATTTTAATTCATCACTTACAGGCTACAATTATTATTCAGCACCAAACAATCCGTATCGCGACTTTACAGTACGTTTCGGTCTCGTTTGGAATTTCTTTTTATAATTTTTGGGCGTTTCCCTGTGGGGTCTGGCTATCCGTTTCAAT
>NZ_JAZHYP010000012.1:0-33277 GCF_039650365.1 Mariniflexile soesokkakense
CCCACGCACACGATGTGGTATTGAACTGGTAGTTGTCCCAGCAGTTAGTCGCCGTAGGTTCCGTTGGTTGTGACCCTTGGTTCTCCCACGCACACGATGTGGTATTGAACTGGTAGTTGTCCCAGCAGTTCGTCGCCGTTGGTTCCGCAGGTTGTGACCCTTGGTTCTCCCAGGTACACGATGTGGTGTTGAACTGGTAGTTGTCCCAACAGTTCGTCGCTGTAGGTTCCGCAGGTTGTGACCCTTGGTTCTCCCACGCACACGATGTGGTATTGAACTGGTAGTTGTCCCAGCAGTTCGTCGCTGTTGGTTCCGCAGGTTGTGACCCTTGGTTCTCCCACGTACACGATGTGGTGTTGAACTGGTAGTTGTCCCAGCAGTTCGTCGCCGTAGGTTCAGGCCCTTGTACACATGCTTCTTCTTTTTGAATTGTAAAATAATCAGTAACAGCACCAGTATTGGTGATAAACTTTAAATTTAATGTATTGCTATTTACTTCTAAAACACAAGAACCTAACTGATTCAACGACGCATACATTGCAGCGTGATTTAGGCTGCCTCCTGAAATTTTACCTGCTGAACCTGTCGTTATATAGACGGCTCCTTCAGTGTCCGTAATATCTTTAGAATATGCTCCATCAGCCGTATCTGCTTTACCGGATAAGTGACCATTACTACCAACAGTATGTAGTGGTTGAGCGTCATTTATACCATCACCACTTATTTTATTAAATGTACTTGATAACCCTTGATGCCCATTTATGAAATAAGAACGCTCATAAGAATGGCTATGGCCATTAAGTACTAAATCGGTACCATTGGCTTCTAACATTGGCATAAAGTTTTGTCTCATTTGAATTAATTCAGTTTCTGTATCTGAATTATGAGATCCTTTAGTATAGGGAGGATGATGAAATAATACAACAATCCAATCTTGAGTAGTATTTTGAATATCACTTTGTGCCCAGTTATACATGGCGCCTCCAACAGAACGGTCGGTTTGATATGATTCTAATACTATAAAATGAATATTTGCATAATCGAACGAATAATAAGCTTCGGTTCCTGAAGCTACACCCCCAGATTCACCTGCTTTAGGAAAGGTAAAAATATCATAGTAAGGTCCTGTTTGTGTGCTTGAATTGGTTGAGTATCCATCGTGATTTCCTAAACATGACCATGCGGTTGATTTTTTAAACATATCATCATAAATATCAAAAAAAGCAGCTTGATATTCATTTTGCGTCCCACTGTTATAGGCATTATCTCCTAAAAACAACATCATGTCTGTTAAACCTGTATTGGTAGGTGCTGCTCCAACATAATTATAATAGGCGTCTCGAACATTTCTTTGGTCTTGATTTGCAGTACCAGCATCTCCTAATATCCATGCACGTACAAATTGGTCGGTTCCAGGTGTGGGAGCCGTTTTAACATACATTTCACTATTTTCTGGAAGATAGACTACACTAGAATCAGCTATGTCATAATAATACTTAGTATTAGGGGTTAAGCCCGTTAAGGTTATTTCATGATTGGTAACTGAAGAGCCATTAGAAACATTGGATGACAATGCTCCTAAAGTTGTTCCGTAATTTATTTTGGTATCTGTAGGATTGTTGGTAGTCCATTTTATGATAACACTTGTAGGTGTTAATGTTTGTAATAATGGCCCTCTAGTAATTGTTGGAGCTCCTACGGGTACTGCACTAGGTGTTAATTTAAAGTCTAAAGCTAAATCAGAGCTTCCTAAAGAAGTGTTATGTACTTCAATAGATATAATATTTGTACCATTTACTAAAAGCGTAGAAGGGATGTTTATTGATTGCCAAACACCTTCGGTACTACCTGCATCACTATCTGATGGAGTGCTATATGTTACAGCTCCAACAGGCATATTGTCTCTCCAAATTTCAGTACCATTAAGATAAACTATCATGCCATCATCTCTAATAGCTTCCAGATCGATGCTTTGATATAATGATTTATCTGCAATTGTGAATTCCTTTCTAAAATACGCAGTCCATAATGGAGATGAAATAGTTGTTAATAAATCGGTTTCACCATAGCCTAGTTCGGCTAATCCAAAAGACCATGAAGAATCATTAAAATCGTCTTCAATCCATGTGTCTCCTTGTGCATCGTTAACTGGTACAGCACCAAGGTCTGAATATCTCCAATTAGCTCCCGCAGGAATCCCTTCGGAAGTTGGAGTAGGTGGTGTTAATGCCGGAGTACCAATTAATTCAAAATCAAAACTTAAATCTGAACTATTTGTTGCTTGTTGATAAACGGCAATAGCTATGGTATTGGATCCTGTTACTAACGTGTTGCCTATAGTTCCAGAGGTATACCATGTGTATTCATCGGCTCCACCAACAGCTGGGGAATTAGCTAAAGTTGTATGGGTAATAGTGCCCGTTGGCATATTGTCTCTCCAAATTTCAACGCCATTTAAATAAACTACAATGCCATCGTCTCTAATGGCTCTTAGGCTAAGGCTTGCGAAAGCAGAGGCGTCAGCAACATTAAATGTATGCCTAAAATAAGTTGTATAAGCGACTGGATTATTTCCAATGGAAGTAGCTGGCGAGTGGTCATTACCTAACTTGGAAGCTCCAGATAACCAAGATGCATCATTAAATGTTTTGGTGTTCCATGTTCCTGCAGGTGCTGCTGCGTTGTAATAATATTTCCAGATGTCTCCAGATGATATTATTGTTGTTTGCGCAAACGATAATACGGTTAAAAGAATCATCATTAGGGTGAGAGTCGTTTTTTTAATCATGATTTTTGGAGGTTAAGTTTTTCTTCTAATTGGGCTATCTGTTTTTCTAATTCCTTAACAGATTTCATTGATTGAAATTTTAAGTTTAATTGAGATATAGCTGTTGCAGCTTGTTGCAACGCAATTGTTGCTTCAGCATGCATTTCTACATCATATAAAAATTGGGCTTTTTTATAATACCAAAATTCTTTCCTATTAAATTTTTCGATAAAATAATTGAATTGATTTATTGTGTTTTCGGCTTGATTTGAAGCAATTAAATAATCCAATTTTTTTAATTGAAGGGAAAAAGTGTCTTCACCAAGTTTGTTTAGAGCTAAATCTATAGCGTTTATGGCGCCATTATAGTTCTTGTTGTTTACAGATAAGATTATATCGCAATATTCTATAATGTCTTCTGGTCGGATATCTAGCATATTGTCAAATACAAAGGTATATGCCAAAAGCGCTTCGTCATATTTGTTTAAACTAAATAATAGTTGAGCTTGTAATTTTTTAGCTTTAACATCTATCGAGTCAATTGCTAAATAATCATTAATAGCTAGCATACCGTTATCAAGTTCTTCATTTAAATAATAGGCTTCAGCTTTTCTAAAAAAGAGTACTTTATCTTTATTTCCTAATGCTTCAGATTTTAAATAATCTTTTAGGGCATGGTCATACTCATTGTGCTGCTGATATAAAAATCCACGTTCAAAGTATAGTGTGAAGTCATTAGGTTTTTTTGATATTTCTTCTGTTTTTTGCTCAATACGAATAGTTAAATCACCATGTGCATGAACCATTAAGGAAACTAGTAGAAATACAACCAAGAATAGTTTTCTTGTTAAATTTTTACTACTCAGATTTGGGGCTAGTAGTTTTTTAATCATCTATTAAAAGATTTATTTTCAGTCAAATATATGAATATTCATTGAATATTATCCATGAAATGCATAAAAAATCGATAAAACACAACATGAATATTGTTGAATATGTTTAATTGATTGATAATCAAATAAATAAGCTATTGGTAAGTGTTAAATAAAAAGGGTGCCTATTGATGTCTTAAAAAAGTTTTTCATAATTTTTATGAAACCTTATTTGAGGTAGTAGGGTCTATATGAGTAAGAATAGATTTATTATAGTTTTACTAGGATTATTTTTTTCAATTCTTAGTTTTGTCCACGGTGATTTAGACAAAAGAATTCGTTTGGTTACCGATGAAATAAAAGAAACTCCAAACAGCGCTTTTTGTATACTTAAAAGAGCTAAACTTTAATACCAACATCAAGATTATCAATACAGTTTTGAAGACCTCAATAAATCTAAATTATGAAACAATTTTACGCTAAACAACTAGTAATGCTCTTTTTGAGTATTTTGTGTTTGTAACTTCTCGGACAAAGAAGGGAGCTTAAAACGAACAGAGTTGTTGTTAAAAAGAATAACTAGAAAGGATTTAAATTTTAAAGAAACAGTCTATTAGACTGCCTTTTTTATTAAAAGTTAAGTAACCAAGATAAATGATGCTCTTGTCACTAATTATAGAAATTATTTAGGTATTTGCTGACTCAAGCAATGCAACGTACCAAAGCCCCAAATAAAATCGGTGGCTGCAATTCCAATAACCTCTCTATCGGGGAAGCAATCTGCAATTATGTTTAGCGCAATACGGTCGTTAGCATCATTAAAAGTTGGTACTAAAACGGTTTTGTTCAATATTAAAAAGTTGGCGTAACTGGCAGGGATCCTAATACCATCAAAATCCAAGCGTTTTGGCATAGGTAAGGTAATAATCTTGGGTTGTTTTCGGTTTTCTAAAGTTGAGTTTTGTAGTCGCTTTAAATTATCTTGAAGTGGTTTGTAGTTTGCATCTTTAGGATTTTCCTCTACAACTGTAATAATTGTGTCTTCATTAACAAAGCGAGCTAAATCGTCAATATGTCCGTGAGTATCGTCACCTTCAATACCATTTCCTAACCAAATTACGTTAGTAATACCTAAGTATTCTTTAAAAACCGCTTCATAATCTTGTTTGGTAAAACCTTCATTTCTAACTTGTATGTTTGGATGAAGTAAACATTCTTCCGAAGTTAATAACGTTCCTTTTCCATTTACGTCAATAGCACCACCTTCTAAAATAACAGGTTTGCCTTTGTATGTAGCTTGTTCTAAAGGAATATTTAAAAATTCTGCAACTTTAGCAGGAACATGTTTGTCTAACCTATAGTTTGAATATTTTGCCCAACCATTAAAATTGAAATTAATGGCTTTTCTTAAAGCACCATTTTTTACAACAACAGGTCCAGAATCGCGCATCCAACTGCGGTTGGTTTTATGAATGATGAAAGACACATTTTTTAACTGAACATGCGCCATTTCTAGCATGCCAGTTACTTTGTTTTTTAGTTTTTCGTTGGCAACAAATAAAACAACTTCTTCAACCGATGCTACTTTTTTTATAAACTCAATAAATGCCCATTGTACCGCTTCGTATTTCCCTGGCCAATCTTTACCGTTATGAGGAAAACATAATAGAATACCTTGTTGTTTTTCCCATTCGGCAGGAAATATCCAATTATCTTTTTTCATTAATCAATCGCTCTTTTAGTGATTTCGCCATATTTATCAATACGTCTGTCGCGTAAAAAAGGCCAGTTTTGGCGAACATTTTCTTGTAAACTTAAATCGACTTCGGCAATTAAAATTTCTTCTTTATCAATCGATGCTTGTGCTAATATTTCACCTTGTGGACCAGCGATAAATGAAGACCCCCAAAATTCAATGCCATTGGTGTCTGGAAGATATTTCTCCAACCCAATTCTATTAGCTGCAGCAACATAAATACCGTTTGCTACGGCATGCCCACGCATCACGTTCATCCAGGCACCTTGTTGGTTTTCACCATATTGTGCTTTTTCTTGAGGATGCCAACCTATTGCAGTTGGGTAAAACAACACTTCAGCGCCTTGTAAAGCTGTAAGTCTAGCTGCTTCTGGATACCATTGATCCCAACAAATAAGTGTGCCAACATTTCCTTTTTTTGTGGGGAACGATTTAAATCCGATATCGCCCGGCGTGAAATAGAATTTTTCATAAAAATGCGGATCGTCTGGGATATGCATTTTTCTATATAATCCAGCTTCTGTACCATCGGTATCAATAATGTAGGCACTGTTGTGGTACACACCCGCCATTCGTTTTTCGAAAAAAGGCACAATAATAACCACACCCAATTCTTTGGCTAAAGAACTAAACGCATTAAATGATGTGCTATATAAAGGTTCTGCATAAGCGAAATTATCAACATCTTCACTTTGGCAGAAATAATGACTGCTATATAATTCGGGTAAAGAGATAACTTCGGCGCCTTGTTTAGCGGCGTCTTTTACCCATTGAATACATTTTTTTAGATTGTTTTCTGGCGTATTGTTCAGGTTTAATTGAATTACGGCTATTTTGTATGTGTTTTTAGGCATTACTACTTATAATTGAAGATTTAATACAAATATATAATTTTAAAAGGACTATTTGTCCTTCTTATAAATCGGAATTCTGTATGAAAGCGTATAACTATACCCAGCACCAATGCCGCTGCTGTCGTAAGTTTTGTTAAACCCAGGGATATAAATATTCTCAAAATTATTGGGTTTGGTTTCGCTTGCCAAAACTTTAAGTTGTAGGTTTAAACCAAGGTATAGGTTAGTTAATAACTCGGTTTTAATACCAAGTATAAGCTCTCCCCAAAAAGCAGTTAACCCATTAAATTCTTGTAAGTCTGCCGATGTAAATTGTGGCGACCAGTAAGGGTCGGTATTATAAATAGTATAGCTATTAAGTTTTTGGTTAAAGGTACTGGCTCCTATGCGAAAACCTGCATAAATCATATTATCCATATCTAACCAGTTTTGATACAAATTATAATCTATTCCTGCTTTTAGATAGCTTCCGCTAGTGGTTACATCTAAATAATCGGTGGTTGTGTTTTTTTCTTCAATACCTATTTCGCCAGCAATATATAGGCGTTTTTTTAATCGGAAATCGCCCGATATTTCAAAACCTGTATAATCATCATCAACAAAAGAGCGAATTAGTTTTCCTATATCACCACCTACACGAAGTCCGTATTTTTCTTTAATTTTTATAGAATCTTTAAGGGTATTTGCAATACTATCGTTTTGAGCTTTTAAAGACACAGAAAACAAAAGCATACACGTTAGGCTACTAATGAAATATGTTAAAATGTGTTTCTGTTTCATTTTCTACAGATTGATTATCGTTTAATGGTTGTCTTGATTTTATCCAATTTTCGTCATTGGTTTCAGGCTCAACAGTAAGTGTTACGTTTTTATAAATGGTTTTGTAGCCACAAGCGCGCGATACATATACTTCTTCTCTGGTATAATTTATGGTGACAACATCGGTATTACCATCAAAATAATCATCGCTAGTATCATCTGGTGTACCATTATCGTTTACAAAAGCGTCTTTTATAAGTACGTATTGTGTTGTATTGGCATCGGTTTTTAAAGGCAGTACAATTTGTGTGGCAGAAACAATGCCGTATCCTGGTAATACATTTTTATTATCGATACCGCCAACAAGTAATTTAGTTACCGCTTTTTTGTTTTCTGGGGTATCAACATCATAAGCATCAATTATCAAACTAGGGGTTGTTGGGGTGCTTTCAGGACAAATATCATCGGGTTCGCAACTTATGGTGATTCCAATTCCAGTAAGGAGTAGTAGAATTAATAGTAAGCTTGTTTTTTTCATTAAACTATTTTATGTGGATTTGTTGATGTGTTTAATCATAACTTTAGATGCTAACTTTCAAACTTAATTAACGTTTTTCCAAAAGTACAACATTTTCAACATGAAATGTTTGCGGAAACATATCCACAGCTTGCGTTTTTGTTACTTTATACATAGTATCCATTAACTCCAAATCTCTTGCTTGGGTAGCGCTGTTACAACTTACATATACTATTTTTTTAGGCGCAATATTCAATATTTGTTGCACCACGTCTTTATGCATTCCGTCTCGCGGAGGGTCGGTAATAATAACATCTGGTTGCCCGTGAGCAGCTATAAATGCATTATTAAACACATGTTTCATATCGCCTACAAAGAACTCAACGTTATTAATGTTATTTAATTGTGCGTTTTCTTTGGCTGCAGTAATGGCATCTGGAACTGCTTCAACACCAATCACTTTTTTAGCTTGTTTTGCAACAAATTGCGCAATAGTACCAGTACCGGTATATAAATCGTAAACCAATTCATCGCCTGTTAAACCTGCAAAATTTCTAGTTATCTTATACAATTCAAAAGCTTGGTCTGAATTGGTTTGATAAAACGATTTGGCATTTATTTTAAATTTCAAGCCTTCCATTTCTTCAAAAATGTGGTCTTCGCCTTTAAAGCAAATCACGTCTTGGTCGTAAATGGTATCGTTTGCTTTTTCGTTGATGATGTATTGTAAAGAGGTTATCTGCGGAAAGTTTTCAGCAAGAAAATCCAATAACAATATGCGTTTAGCTTTATCTTCTTTAAAAAATTGAATAACCACCATCACATCGCCTGTGCTAGAAGTACGAATCATCATGGTACGTAATAAACCAGTTTGATTTCTGGTGTTAAAGAATTCAAAATCATTATCGAGTGCAAATTGTTTCACTGCATTTCTGATAGCGTTTGAAGGATCTGCCTGTAAATGGCATTTTTTTATGTCAAGGATTTTATCCCACATACCAGGAATATGAAAGCCTAAGGCATTTCTATCACCTAAATCGGCATTAGATTGTACTTCTTCCTGTGTTAGCCAACGGCTATCGCTAAACGAAAATTCCATTTTATTTCTGTAGAAATATGGATTCGCTGATCCTAAAATAGGCGTAATTTCAGGTAATTCAATATGCCCAATACGGGTTAAATTATTAGTAACCTCTTTTTGTTTATAGAACAACTGGTGTTCGTAACCCATATCTTGCCATTTACAGCCACCACAAACACCGAAATGTTCGCATGCAGGTGTGGTTCGTTTATCGGATAATTTATGAAATACAGTAGCCTTTGCTTCGTAATAGGCTTTTCGGGCTTTAAATGTTTGTACATCTACCACATCTCCTGGTACGGTATTGGATAGAAAAATAACCTTCCCATCGGGCGCTTTAGCAATAGTTTTGCCTTTGGCACCAGCATCTAAAACTTCAACGTTTGTAAACGCTTGCTTTTTTGTTCTTTTTGACATGCTGCAAAAGTAATGAAAGGATTTACGATTTACGATTTTTGAATAATGATTTTTGATTGAAAATGAATGTTTTTGTTGAATTTTGAAACTCTTGAACTTTCAACAAAATTCAGTAACTTTGCATTTCTATCCGGGGATGATTTCTCTCCCACGCTGCTTTTTCGTTCCGATAACTATCGGGATATCGAAAAAATAAAGGTACAGAAGGAATGGTTATTTTATCAATTTAAATTAAATTAAAATGGCTGTTTTAGAACAATTAACACCACAACAAACAATTGAATTAGAGTACAAGTATGGCGCACATAATTACCATCCACTTCCTGTAGTATTAAAAAGGGGTGAAGGGGTATATGTGTGGGATGTAGAAGGCAAGAAGTATTATGATTTTTTGTCGGCGTATTCGGCTGTAAACCAAGGGCATTGTCACCCAAAAATTGTGAATGCCATGATTCAGCAAGCGCAAACTTTAACCTTAACGTCGCGCGCATTTTTTAATGATGTGCTTGGTAAATACGAAAAATTTGCCTGTGAATTTTTTGGCTTTGATAAATTATTACCCATGAATACAGGTGCCGAAGCTGTTGAAACTGCCTTAAAAATTTGCAGAAAATGGGCTTATGAAGTAAAGGGTATTGAAGAGAATGAAGCAGAGATTATTGTTTGTGAAAATAATTTTCATGGAAGAACCACTACTATTATTTCGTTTTCTAATGACCCAGTGGCTCGGAAAAATTTCGGACCTTTTTCAAAAGGATTTATTAAAATTGAATATGACAATTTAGAAGTTTTAGAAATTACTTTAAAGAATAACCCGAATGTTGCTGGTTTTTTGGTAGAACCCATTCAGGGGGAAGCTGGTGTTTATGTGCCTCAAGATGGGTATTTGGCAAAAGCAAAAGCACTGTGTGAAAAATATAATGTGCTATTTATTGCTGATGAAGTTCAAACGGGCATTGCTAGAACAGGTAAATTGTTGGCAGTTGACCATGAAAATGTAAAGCCAGATATTTTAGTGTTGGGTAAAGCAATAAGTGGCGGTGTCTATCCCGTATCGGCAGTTTTTGCAAACAATAATATTATGAATGTGATTAAACCTGGAAACCACGGAAGCACCTTTGGTGGAAATCCTGTGGCTGCTGCTGTTGCTATTGCTGCTTTAGAGGTTGTACAAGATGAAAAACTAGCAGATAATGCAGAAATTCTAGGTAATTTATTTAGAAGTGAGTTGAATAATTATATTAAAACAAGTAATATTGTAACCCTTGCTAGAGGTAAAGGCTTGCTTAATGCGATTGTAATTAACGATAGTGAAGAAAGTGATACCGCTTGGAATATTTGTTTGTCATTACGCGATAATGGTTTGTTAGCAAAACCAACACACGGAAATATTATTCGTTTTGCACCACCTTTGGTGATGAATGAAGAACAATTGTTAGATTGCTTAAGTATTATAATAAAAACACTTAAACAGTTTGAAAAGTAGTTTTATAAACGTTTATACATAAAAAAACGACCATCTGGTCGTTTTTTTTTATGTATAACTTTATTGTCCCATAAACTCACGCATTCTTTCTTGCATTAATTCTTGATCTTGCATGGTATCCCATCCAAAAACAAGTAGTATCCAAATAACAAAAAGTAGATATAAAACACTTAATATAATACCAATAATAGCTAGTACTTTACCAGTTTTAACGTTTGAATATCCAGTATATGCTTCTGGATTAGTAATGTATAATTGGGTAGCTTTAGTAGCTAATACAATAGCAACAATTCCTAATGCTAAACCAACAATACCATAGCAACAACAGGTAATAATTGATAAGATTCCAAATATTAAAATGAGTGTTGAGTTGGGTAATTTTTGTTGTTCCATATGGCGTTTATTAGATTACAAAAGTTTTGATTATGAAGTTGGCAATAATTATAACCCCATTCAAAATAGCTAAAATAAGAATTATTCTATATGCATGCTTAAAATTCTTGATTGTGTTAATTGTAACAATCACAAAAAGTAAGATGAGTGTATAAATAGCAGGGTACATATAAAAAGCAGCGACAAATTCTCCATGGATTATTAAGGAAAAAGACCTTTGCAAGCCACAACCCATGCATTCAAAACCAAAAAATTTTTTGTTTAAGCAAGGTAACATGTAATCATCTAAAGAAGACATACTATAATTTTTTAGTTTTTCAAATTTATAAAAATTATAAGTGTATTGATTTTTTATAAAGACTATTTTCGGTTGTTAACAATGATTTTCTTGCTTAAAATTTGAGTGTTTTCAAAAAGTAAATTAACAATGTAAACCCCATCGTTTAATCCTTTTGTAGAGTAGGCCTGAGTGGTTTCTCTTGAAGGTATCTTTTTACGATGCACAAGTTTTCCTGCAACATCAAACAATTCAAATGCTTTAATGTTTATAGCGTTAGGATTGTTAATAATTAGCTTAGACATGTTGTTGTTTTGATATACTTTAAGAAAAGTAAGTTCTTTTGGATCCGTTCTTAATGTGTTCTTTTTAAAAGTAATTTCAAAACGTTTTGTATAATTTCCAGCTTCTATATTGATGTTAAAATCTTGATTGTTTAAATCTACATACATATCGTTTTCAATATCATGAAGGTATATATTTGAGTTGTTCTCAAAATTTTGAACATCGGTAATTCTAATTCTTACAGGCATGTTTTGAGATACTTTAATAGCCAAAGGTATTTTTAAATCTTCATTAAAAGGAAGTGCTTCAGCTACATAAAAATAACCATCAATTTTCCAATGTGCATCAGATTTTAAAATATCGGTAGCATTAATTCTAGATTCTAAACCATAATCAAACCCATTTGTTGCAGATTCATGAAAGGTTTCTATTAATTGCCGTGTGTAGGTGTTGTTAAAATCTATATTTAATCTAAAACGTTTATAATCAGATGGCACTATAGAGAATCCATTATTTTCGTCTACGTTCTTTGAGTTCCCTTTACTATTTAAGGCTTTGAAAAATGTACTATTAATATTTGTTTCTTTTATATAAACCCTGTGGCTGTTTTTAGTTTTTACAGTTCCGTTAGCAGTCCCTTCAACCATAAATCCTTGCCCAATTGGGATATATCTTTTAGGTTTTTTTCCTAAAAGACGCAAAGCCCCTATTATATTAAGGGTGCCATCAGTATTATAGGTGTTAAAAGGAGCAGGAATCGCAGTTTCTAATATTCCCGTTGCATCTATGGTATAAGTGGCGTATCCGCCTTGATAGTCAGTTAAATTATGAGAATTTACATATGGGTCTTGTTGCCAAAAGTACAAAGTACCAGTTATTACAGAGGCATTCTCGGGGTCGTGAATATATTTTAAAGCATCTAAAGCAGATGGGTAAGGGTTTCCAACCAACGTGAACTGATTATTTAATACATTTTCCGCTATGGTTCCAGTATTTGGTTTTCCTCTAAAATCATAGCGTTGGGCATTTCCAGAACCTTGAGTACCTTTCATGGTAAAGCCTTCACCTGGATTTATGTTTGTATTCCCTTGAACATGAATCCAGTTGGAATATTTACTTCCTGCAATGTATTTCCAAATCCAATAAGGTTCAATATTTAAAGGGGTAGAAGTACCATTGAAATTCGAAGTATGTACATATGTTGCAGGTGTAGAATTTGTAAGGCTTACAACATCGCTTAATAAAGAGATGCCAAAAGGATTGTTTATTGAGTTGTTGGTTTTGCTTCCCACAGGAGAACACCAATAGTTGTAACCATATTCACCCACATTAGCTTCTTGGTAAACGCTTAACTCGCCAATTCCTGAATTTCCTGTAATGCCAGAACCTTGAATAATTTGAGCTTCGTTTCTCAAATAAATTTTACTGTCTGTTTCGTTTAAATTAATGGCGTCGTTAACAAATACAATTTGGTCGTTAACAAATACAAAAGCGTTGTTTCTCACCGAAAGTTGGGCATAAGAAACTCCATAAAGGAACAGAAAAACAATTGAAAATCTATTTGGCATGATTTGAGAGCATAACAATTTACGTGGCAAATATACTAATATTTTTTAAAATAAGCATTTCATCGTAAAAAAATAACATTTAATCGTTAAAAACAAATAAATTGATTTAGTAAATTGTTCTGATAACTATAAATTTTAATGTAATTTTATGGTTGTTAATCATACACTTTTATTAATGAAGTATCTAAATTATATTTTTATTGTACTTGGAGCTGTTGTGGCTATTTATGCCAAAACAGGTACAGAGCAAAACCAGTACATTTTAATTGGTGGCATTGTAATATTAATGATTGGTATTTATAGGATTTCGAAAACCATTCCTAGTAAAGATGAAGATGATTTAAATAAGGATGAGAATTAAAGCTTATGATTTTTGAAGTAGGGGACAAAGTTTTGGTTATAGACGAAGCCATGGCAGGTGTTGTTAAAAAAATAGTTGGAAATACCATTTCAATTGAAACAAATGATGGGTTTTTGTTGGATTTTGAAAGTAACGAATTGGTTAAAAGAACTTCTGAAGTAAGTATTAAAAAGGATTTATTTTCACACGCTAGTGCTACTACTGCTTTAAAGGAAAAAGAACAATTTCCTAAAAGAAAGCAAAATAAGGTTAAACCTAAAGACCGTTTTGAGCCCACTATGGAAGTCGATTTACATATTAATCAATTGGTGAAATCGTCAAGAGGGATGAGCAATCATGATATGCTAACGCTTCAATTAGAAACTGCTAGAAGGCAATTAGATTTTGCCATTTCAAAACGTATTCAAAAAATAGTTTTTATTCATGGTGTGGGTGAGGGTGTGCTTAAAGTAGAATTGGAATATCTATTTGGACGCTACAATAACGTTAAATTCTACGATGCTAACTACCAAAAATATGGTGTTGGTGCTACCGAAGTTTACATTTACCAAAATGTTTCCAATAGTTAATTAAAAGCCGGAGTTTTTTTTCTAGAAGTAGATAACGCACTGTTTTCTAAAGCACCAAAATCAAAAACATCTAACGATATTATTTGTAAATCGAAATTTGAAACGATAAGTGTAACTACATACGTTTGATAAATGGTATGTTCTCTATAGGCTGTTGCTTCTACTTTTGTAGCCACTTCAGGGTTTAAATAATCGGCAATACCATTTAAGCTAATATCGTTTGCAGGGTTTTTATCTGCCGATTGGTTTTCTTCGTCACGGGTTAAAATAGAATCTCCGTCGTCGTCTTTATCTAAATAATTAGGGATACTATCTCCATCGGTATCTAAAGCATCACTTAAATCACCATCATTGTTTGGGTCTGGTTTTTCGTTTTTGGTAAGAACATTATCACCATCATCATCTTCATCTAAATAGTTGGGAATTCCATCCCCATCAGTATCATCATCGGTTAAATCGCCATTTTTATTAATGTCTTCTAAAGCCGCGGGAATACCATCATTATCATCTTCGGTGAGTACCGTTTTAATATGTACCTTTCCGCTAGTGCTAGCAATATCTTTTATAATTTTAATATCAGAAAGAGGTACATCACTACAAAATAAGCCAGAGGTAGGTAATGTTGAATTGCTATATGTTCTGTAATTAAAGGTGTTTGTAGCACTTAATTGAAAATCGTTTTCATACATATTGTCATCGCCAACCTCAAGAATGTCAGCAAGGGTTATAGAGGCTATTTTTATTGATAACGATTCCGATGGGTCGTTTTTCGTTTTGTAGAAAACTAAACCGTTTGTTCCACAAGCGCTAAAGGTATCATCAAAGTCAAATTCAACGGTAATAATATCGCCGTCATCACAAGTGTAAAAACTAAATAAGCAAAGACTAAGAAGAGCAAAAAATAACTTACGCATTAGGTTTGGGTTTTTACGCAAAAATAAACGAATTGTTAATTATAACGTAGCATATTAATAATAATTTTATTCTAAGTATTTTTACGCTCTAAAAAAACAACATGCAACAGGTATATTTTGATAATGCTGCCACAACCCAGATAAGAGACGAAGTAATTACTGCGATGACAGAAGTTATGAAAACCAATTATGGCAATGCATCTTCTTCTCATAGTTTCGGTAGGTCTTCTAAAGCATTAATAGAAAAATCGAGAAAAGCAGTTGCAAGTTATTTAAATGTATCTGCTAGTGAAATTATATTTACTTCTGGCGGTACCGAAGCCGATAATTTAATTTTATTTAGTGCTGTTAGAGATTTAAAAATAACGCATATTATTACAACTAAAATTGAACATCATGCAGTTTTGCATACGATAGACCAATTGGTTAAAGACTACAAAATTTCCGTTAGTTATGTTGATTTAAAGCCAAATGGAAAGATTGATTATTTGCATTTGGAAACGCTTTTGAAAACTGAAAAGAAAACGTTAGTAAGCTTAATGCATATTAACAATGAAATTGGTAATGTGTTAGATATGAAGCGTGTTGCTACCTTATGTAAAGCAAATAACGTGTTGTTTCATAGTGATGCAGTTCAATCTGTTGGACATTATAAAATGGACTTGCAAGATATTCAAGTTGATTTTATTGCAGCCGCAGCCCATAAATTTCATGGACCAAAGGGTGTTGGTTTTGCTTTTATTAGGAAGAATTCAGGGTTAAAACCATTAATTTTTGGTGGTGAGCAGGAGCGAGGACTTCGTGCAGGTACAGAAAGTCTTCATAATGTTGTTGGTTTAGAAATTGCTTTGAAATATGCCTACGGAAACTTAGATGAAGAAACAGCCTATATAAAAGATTTAAAACAATACTTTATACATAAAATTGAAAGTGATATACCTAATGCACGTTTTAACGGTAAGTCTGGTAACTTGGAAAAGAGCACTTATACCTTAGTGAATTTATGTTTACCCATACCACCTAAAAAAGCGGCGATGTTATTATTTCAGTTAGACTTAAAAGGAATTGCTTGCTCAAAAGGAAGTGCTTGCCAAAGCGGAAGCAACCAAAACTCGCATGTATTAACTGAGATTTTAAACGAAGAAGATTTACAAAAACCATCCATTCGGTTTTCGTTCAGTATTTATAATACCAAGGAAGAAATAGATTATGTAGTTGGGGTTTTGAAAGAGTTTGCTGGACAGTTAAAACTTCATGGTCGTCCTCACATTAAAAACACGTGGTGTTAAATAGTTGGGAATTGCATATTGGCGCTTGGTATATACATCGCGAACCCATGTATTGGTTATAGAGTTTTGTACATCAAACATGTTATAGATTTCAAAACCAAATGAGAGTTCTTTAAATGGTTTTTTCCAGCCGCTACTAAATTGTTTTTTAGCATCAACTAATACAAATTGTAAACCTAAATCGGCACGTTTGTATGATGGTAATCTATTTTGATAATCATATGGATCGGCATAACTTGGTGAACCTCCTGGTAAGCCTGTATTATAAACTAAATTCAAATACAGTTTCATATTAGGCACATTGGGGACGTAATCTTGAAACAATGCAGCAAATTTTAAACGTTGGTCTGTTGGTCGCGAAATATAGCCTTTGTTGTCAATGTTTTCTTCGGTTTTTAAATAGCCAAAACTAAACCACGATTCTGTTCCGGGAACAAATTCGCCATTCAGTCGCATATCAAATCCGTAAGCATATGCTTTGGCATTGTTATTAGCTGCATAGCGGATACGCACATTTTCTAAAGTATATGGGTTAACATCAGAAAGGTTTTTATAATAAGCTTCTGAAGTAAGTTTAAAAGGACGATCCCACATCTTAAAACTGTAATCGTTTCCTAAAACGAAGTGAAATGATTGTTGTGCTTTTACGTTGGGTTGTACCATGCCATCTGCATCGCGAAGTTCTCTGTAAAAAGGCGGTTGGTAGTAAACACCTGCTGCAATTCTAAAAAGCATGTCTTTTTCCCAATAGGGCTTAATAGCGAATTGCGCTCTTGGACTGAATACAGTTTGGTTAGACGATGAAATATTATCACCATCTACATTCCAATTATGTACACGAACCCCAACATTGTACCAAACATCACTGGTACCAATAGTTGCTCGTTTACTCCATTGCGCATAGGCTTGTAGACGGTTTATTTGTGTGTAATTGGTCGCTCTAACATTTGTAAATGGTACTAAAGGGCCACTATAAGGCTCGTAAGGTTGTTCGTTTGCAGGAATTGTTTTTGGTGGTCTTATTGAAAAACCTGCCGAATCTATAACTTCCCATTCAATTAAGCGGTCGCGAATATCTTCATTGGTGTATTTTAAAGACCATTCTATACGGTTATCATTAATATTAAAATCGCCTTTGTGTTCAATATTTGTAATTAGAGCATCTAAATCGTTTCTACCGTGGTTCAATTGAGCACCAACACCTCTACTAAATTCAACTTCACCTAAACTTTCTTCACCTATATTCGAGTTTACTTCACCTAAACGGTATTGTGCTAAAATATCAAAATATTCTTCTTCAATAGTGTGGTATCTAGAAGCAATAAGTTTTAAAGTTAAATCATCGTTCGCAAAATAGGTTCCTTTAAAAGCTCCAAAATAAGTTTTGTAGCGATCCTTTTCCTGACCATCATAAAAAACTAAAAGAGCAATAGGGTCGGTAAGGGTTCCAAAATTGGTTTGACGTGTTTGTGGTTGGTAATTGTATTTGTTGATAGAAGCGTTTCCTAAAAAACTTAAATGAAACTTGCTTGTAAACTTATAGGTAAAATATGCTTGAGCATCAGCAAACGAAGGTTTGAAATTGGTTTCGGTTTCTTTAGCTTTTACTAACAAACTGTTGTCTCTGTAACGAAGTCCAACAATACCAGAAAATTTAGAATCTTTACTAATGTTTTCAACAGAAAAACTTCCTCCCAATAAACTTAAGTCGGCATTAGCTTCAAATTGATACGGGTTTTTATAAGTAATATCTAAAACAGACGATAATTTATCGCCATATTTTGCTTGAAAACCACCTGCTGAAAAATCGACATTCTGCACCATATCAGTATTTACAAAACTTAAGCCTTCTTGTTGACCTGAGCGTACCAAAAAAGGACGATATACTTCAATATCATTTACATACACTAAGTTTTCATCGTAATTACCACCACGTACCGAGTATTGTGTACTTAATTCATTATTGTTGCTAACCCCCGGAAGTGTTAATAGTAAGTTTTCTACGCCCGCATTGGCACCTGGGATTTTTCTAATAGTTTCAGGTTTTAGGGTAATAATACCTTCCACATCGCGTTGGCGTTTGTTGGTTACAATTACGGCGGCTATTTGTTCTATGGAAGTGCTCATAACCGGATTAAACTCATAATCCTCGCCATTTTTTAAATTGAACGAACTTATTATTTTCTTAAAGGAAAGGTGTGTAAATTCAATAGAAACATCTTGGTTTGCAGGAATTTCTAAAATATAAAAACCATTGGAATTGGTAACCGTTCCTTTGGTATTGGTTTTAATATTTACGTTTGCAATGGGTGTGTTTGTTTCGTCTAGAATGATACCTTTTATAGTAGCAGTTTGCGAATAACCAGCACAAATAATTGAAAAAAATAATAGGGAAAAAACGTAAAATTTTGTTTTCAAATGGTAGTTGTTAAGTTTTATTTCCTGAAAAATGTTGCTTCAAAAGTAGCACTATTTCCAACATTATCGGTTACAATTAGCTTAAAATCATTCTTAGTATCGGTAATTATGCCGTCATTAAAATCGTAAGTAAGTGTATCTGTTTTATAGTCATATTCCATTAAAATCCATTTACCGTTTACTGTAGCTCGGTAATTAGAAATTCCAGAAAGGGTATCATCAATCTTAACTTTCAAAAACCTATAATTACTTAACCACTGTCCGTCTTTAAAATTTAAAGCTGATATTCTTGGTTTTACAGTGTCGGTTGCAAGAGCATAATTACCTAATGTTTTTGTGCTTGTTGATAGTATATTTCCGTCTCTTTTTGTAAACGAATATACAGGGTAATTTTTATAGCCAACTAAGCGTGCAATAAACAATTTGTCTTTATCGGCATCCTTATAATTGCTAATATCGTAATTTATGGTGAAATTCTTTCTGGTGGGAACCACATCTTTGTGTAGTGTAAGTATGTCGCCATTTACATCAAAATCGATGTAAAAATCTTCATAAAAAGTGTCTTGGTAAAAATCGACCGACACATTGCCCAATTTTAAATTGGTAATTTGATTTGCGGTAATATAATATGGTGTTGTTTTTTCTACTTTAGGGTTTAAAATTGTTGGTTTGTTTCCTTTGATGTTGATGGTAACAAACGATTCGTTGTTTTTAAAGTCGGAAACACGAATTTTATAAACTGATGAGGTACTGTCTTTAATAGTTAAAGTACCATCGTTTATTATAGGTTTTAAAATACTTAACGGATTGTTTTTTTTGAATAATTTTTGAATGCGTTGTCTGCTAGTACTATAATGTTCATAATCTATAAACTGATTGATGCACGATGACTCATCGAAAGAAAATACACTAAAATCGACCTCGAAATTCTGATTACCATTAAAAAAGGTTTGAATATTATAAACACCGTTTGAGTTTGCCGCCAAATCTTGTCTGTCGGTGGTTTCAATGCCAAAACCTATGTTACCATAAGCTTCAATGCTTTCGGTAGTGTAATCACCGCTTTTTAATGGGATAAGTCTTAATTTTTGTTTAGAATTTAACTTATTTACCGAAGCATTTTCATCTAAAGGAAATACATAAATGGTACTTACAATAGGTTTTGAATTGTCTTTAATGTCAATACCAAAAAGCATGGGGTTTATGGGGCGTTCCTCTTTGTCGCGAATTTCAAAATGCAAATGCGGTCCGCCAGAACCACCCGTATTACCACTATAAGCAACTATATTTCCTTTGGTAACCGGTAAGGTTTCGGCACTTGGGAACAATTCTATTTCATACGATTCTTTTTCGTATTGCTGTTTTTTAATATAGGCTTCTATTTCGGGCGAAAATTTTTGTAAATGTCCATAAACAGTTGTGTAGCCATTAGGGTGCGTAATGTATAAAGCCTTCCCGTATCCAAAATGCGCCAGTTTTATTCTGCTCACAAAACCATCGGCACATGCTAAAACATTTAAACCTTCGCGCTGTTGCGTTTTTATATCTAAACCAGAATGAAAATGATTGGAACGCAATTCGCCAAAGTTACCAGATAAAATAAGTGGTACTTCTAGCGGAGAACCAAAATAATCTTGTGGATAATTATTTTGGGCATGGGTAAAAAAGGATGAAGCTAAAAAAATATAAAGGATTAATCGCATATGTGAGTCGTTGATGCTAAAATATTAATTAGTTATTAATGTGCAAAAGAATAAAACAAAAATCAAGCCATGGTATTGATTGTGAGTAATAACGAAATTTTTAAAATTTTATTAAAAAACAATTGTAATTTATAAGCAGGTATGTTAACTTTGTGAGATAAGTATTGAAATTTGCAAATGAGTAATATTGAAGATATTGTAGATTCTTTAGAAAACAAAATTAGCAAGGTATTACACAAACTAGAGCTTTTGAAGCTTGCTAACTCGAAATTGAATGAAGAATTAGAGGTTTCAAAGCAAGAAATTCAAAACCAAAAGTTGCATATAGCAGGTTGGGAAGAAAAGTATGAAGCACTTAAAATGGCAAATACAATACTTGGTAGTGACGATAATAAAAGAGAAACTAAGCTTAAAATAAATGCCTTAATTAGAGATATTGATCATTGTATTACTCAATTATCTGATTAAGCAACATCAAATTCAATGTCAGAAAAGCTTAAAATAAAGCTGTCTATAGCTAATAGAGTGTACCCCTTAACTATTGACGCGAGTCAAGAAGAAGGTTTACGTAAAGCAGCTAAAAACATTGAAGAAATGATTAAGCAATTTGAGCAAAGTTATTCTGTTCGAGATAAACAGGATGTATTGGCAATGTGTGCTTTACAATTTGCATCTCAAGTTGAACAGAAATCTATTGATAAAGAGAGTGTAAGTGAGCATGTAGAAGAAAAACTGAATGCTCTTAACAGTTTGTTACATTCTCATTTGGTCTCTTAAACGTTCTTTAAAATAAACTAAAAGTTACTGCCTACATTAGTTATTTATATTTGATAAACTCAACGTTAATTCTTTAAAAAAGGTGAGTTTAAGTTGTAAAAGCATGCTGCCTTGAGCAGATCCTTGATCAGCTTGTTAGCCTTAAACTTGTATTTAAGGGGTTTATACAAAATTTTAAACTGATGTAGGCTTTTTTTTATATTAAAATTAACTAAACACAATAATGGATAACTCAATTATATTGATTGCTGGGGGAGTAATATTAGGACTTATATTAGGTTTTATTATTGCTAAAACCTTAGAGAAAAACAATGCTTCTAAACTAGTTAAGGAAGCTAAAAAAAGTGCAGCCTTAATACTTAAGGAAGCTAATAGCGAAGGGGAAACTATAAAAAAAGATAAAATACTTCAAGCTAAAGAAAAGTTTTTAGAGCTTAAAGGGGAACATGAAAAAGTTATCCTATCCCGCGATAAAAAAATGGATGAAGCTGAAAAGCGTACTCGTGATAAAGAATCACAAATATCTAATGAATTAGCCAAAACTAAAAAGCTTAGTGAAAGTCTAGAAGCGAAAGAGAGGGATTATAATCACAAACTGGATGTTTTAGATAAGAAACAAGAAGAAATAGATAGATTGCACAAAAGCCAAGTGCAACAGCTTGAGGTTATTTCTAGTCTTTCGGCCGAAGAAGCTAAATCACAATTAGTAGAATCATTAAAAGGAGAAGCAAAGAATGATGCCATGGCATATATTCAAAGTTCTATGGAAGAGGCTAAATTAACGGCAGAACAGGACGCTAAAAAAATCATCATCAATACCATTCAACGTATAGGAACAGAAGAAGCAGTTGATAATTGTGTATCTGTATTTAATATAGAATCTGATGATGTAAAAGGACGCATTATTGGTCGTGAAGGAAGAAATATTCGAGCTATTGAAGCAGCAACTGGGGTTGAAATTATTGTTGATGATACACCAGAAGCCATTATATTATCTTGTTTCGATTCTGTGAGACGTGAAATTGCACGTTTATCATTGCATAAATTAGTGACCGATGGTAGAATTCACCCAGCAAGAATTGAAGAAGTTGTAGAGAAAACCAAAAAACAAATTGAACAGGAAATTATAGAAGTTGGTAAACGTACCGTAATAGATTTAGGAATTCACAATTTACATCCCGAGCTTATTAAAATGGTAGGTAGAATGAAGTATCGTTCATCTTACGGACAAAACTTATTACAACACTCGCGTGAAGTTGCTAAACTTTGTGGTGTGATGGCTGCCGAGCTAGGATTAAATCCAAAATTAGCTAAACGAGCTGGGTTATTACACGATATAGGTAAAGTGCCAGATGCGGAAGCTGATATGGAAACACCTCATGCTATTTTAGGCATGCAGTGGGCAGAGAAGTACGGTGAGAAAGATGAGGTATGTAATGCTATTGGGGCACATCATGACGAAATAGAAATGAAGTTTTTAATTTCACCAATAATACAAGTTTGTGATGCTATTTCCGGCGCACGTCCAGGAGCACGTCGTCAAGTTTTAGATAGTTATATTCAACGTTTAAAAGATTTAGAAGATATTGCCTTCGGATTTAATGGCGTTAAAAAGGCGTATGCTATTCAAGCAGGTAGAGAGTTACGTGTTATTGTTGAAAGTGAAAAGGTTGACGACCAAAAAGCAGCCGATTTATCATTCAGTATTTCTCAAAAAGTACAAACAGATATGACCTATCCAGGTCAAGTTAAAGTAACGGTTATAAGAGAAACCAGAGCTGTTAATATTGCTAAATAAGGTTCCTCCAAGCGGTAATCTCATAATAAATTAATTAAAAAATCCAGCTTTATGCTGGATTTTTTTTGATATTCATTGTAATTGTAAATGTAGTACCTACATTAACTTTACTGTCTACTTTAATTTTGCCACCAAGTGTTTCTACTTGGCTTTTTGTAAGATATAATCCAACACCTTCGGCATTTGAATTACCATGAAAAGTACGGTATAAGCCAAAAATATCATTTCCGTGTTTCTCTAAATCAATACCTATTCCATTGTCGGCTACTGTTATTGTTAAAATATGGTCTTCTGATAGGTGCGAATCAATATTTATTACAGCTGTCCTGTCTGGATGTGAATATTTTAATGAATTTGATGCTAAATTTTGAATAATACTTTCTAAATAAGAGCGATTAGCATAAATGTAAATATTTGAATTTACATTATTATTTATAATTGCTTTTTTATTGGTAATTTCTAAATCTAGTAGTTTAATAGTGTTTTCAATGTAATGGTGTATGCTCAAATTTTCACGCTCAATTTTTTTATTAAAGCTCTTGCTTACAATTTCGTTTAAATTAGTAATAGTATTTTTTAAAGAATTTGATACGGTTTTTAAATGACAAATTAATTCATTCTTTTCTTCATCAGAATCTGCGGTATCATAAAACTCAAGTAAACTTTCAAAGTTACCTGCATATTCTTTTAAATTATGAGTGACAATATGTGCGAAATTTTGGAGCCTATTATTTTGATTAGTTATAATATCTAAGTTTTGAGATATTTTGGCTTCTTTTTCTTTTCTTTCCGTGATATCACAAACTGTTCCTATAATGCGTAATGGGTATCCGTTACCATCTCTTTTTACAACACGACCAACGTCTTTAACCCATTTATAGCTTCCATTTTTAGATAATATTCTATGTTCACTTTTATAATAAGCTGTTTCTCCAGAGTAATGCTTGTTTATGCTAACCAATAAATTTTCTACATCTTTTGGATGAATTATTTTTTTCCAATCAAATTGCGTCGAGCAATCATCATCAAGATTTAGTATTGTTTTTGCTTCTTTTGAATAATGAACAAAATTTGTTTTCATATGAAAATCCCAAACACCAATATTTGAATTTTCTAGGGCAAATTGAGATGTAAACTCATCGTAGTTTAAATTTGAATGCACATCAACAATTTCATTTATAGTAAAGGTTCTGTCTAAAATATCAGTCATAGGGGAGTAGGTTAAGTATGATAACAAATATACTAAAAAAATCGACTAAACAACAAGTAATGACGTTAAAACGCATTATTTTCTAGGATGATACTTTTCTACAACCTTAGCTAAATGGCTTTTATCTAGATGCACGTAAATTTCGGTAGTGGTGATGCTTTCATGCCCTAGCATAAGTTGAATAGACCTTAAATCAGCATTATTTTGTAACAAATGCGTTGCAAAAGAATGCCGAAATGTATGCGGAGAAATACTTTTTTTAAGTCCGATTTTTTCAGCCAATTGTTTTATAATCGTAAAAACCATAGCTCGTGTAAGTTGTTTGCCTCTACGGTTTAAAAACAAAGTATCTTCAAACCCATTCTTAATAGCCAGATGGTTGCGAATATCACTTCTATATATGTTAATATATTTTTGGGTAATATTTATAATAGGAACAAATCGCTGTTTGTTTCCTTTACCCGTTACTTTAATAAAACCTTCATCAAAGAATAAATCTGATATTTTAAGATTGATTAGTTCGCTTACTCGCAATCCACAGCCATATAAGGTTTCTAACATGGCACGATTGCGTTCACCTTCGGGTTTACTTAAATCAATGGCATTTATTAGTTTATCAATTTCTTCTTCAGAAAGTGTATCGGGTAGTTTTCTCCCTATTTTGGGCGATTCAATAAGGTCTAAAGGATTTGAAGCTATATAATCTTCAAACACTAAATAACTAAAAAAACTACGTAAACCAGATATTAATCGCGATTGAGAACGTGTGTTAACAGTTTTTGCTGTTTCATAAATAAACTGTTGGATGGTTTCTTTTTTGATTGAAATAGGAGATTCACTAATATGGTGTTCTTCTAAATAGCCCATTAGTTTTTTAACATCCAGACTATAGTTATCAATAGAATTTTTTGATAATCCGCGTTCTATTTTTAAATATAATTGATAATCCTTTAGTGAATTTTGCCATTTCATACCTGTAAAAATAGCGTAATTTTTATAATATGTATAGTAAAAGGTATACGTAATTATACATATTAAAATGTTTAATATTCAATAAAAAAGCATTTAATTTGTGTATAAACCAATTAAAACTATTTAAATTATGAAAAAATTATTTTTTATGACAATCTTTGGGATTCTTGTAATTGTTAACGTAAATGCCCAAGAGTCTAATTTTGGATTGAAAGCTGGAGCTGATTTTGCTTCCATGAAATTAAAAGCAGAAG
This sequence comes from Mariniflexile soesokkakense, assembly GCF_039650365.1. Taxonomy (NCBI): domain Bacteria; kingdom Pseudomonadati; phylum Bacteroidota; class Flavobacteriia; order Flavobacteriales; family Flavobacteriaceae; genus Mariniflexile; species Mariniflexile soesokkakense. Next base: position 25,298 of record NZ_JAZHYP010000012.1, read on the forward strand.
GAGATAATGCGTCTGTCTCAGAAACTGGATTTTATATTGGAGCTTTTGCTGAAATTGCAATTTCAGATTCATTTACATTTCAACCTGAAGTTCTGTATGTTTCGATAGAAGATCTTGATCAAATAGCAATTCCTCTTTTAGCTAAGTTTCCTGTTTCTGAAGAGTTTAATGTTTTAGTAGGTCCTGCTTTAGGAATTATGCTTGACGCTGGTGACGGAATGAAATCATTAAATTTTGGCGCTGAAGCAGGGATTGCCTACGACTTTTCAGAAGATTTCTTTGTAGAAGCTAGATACAATTTAGGATTGGCTAACTTATTGGATGGAGCGCCAAGTGGTTATTCTGTTAAGCTTAGTGGATTTTTTGTAGGCATAGGTTATAGATTATAATTAAAAAAATTTTTCAATAAAAAAAACCGGAGCTATTTGATTCGGTTTTTTTATGCCCAATTTTTAATATATTTACCCTATGAAAAAACTAATCATCATCAACGGTCCAAACTTAAATTTGTTAGGCAAACGCGAACCAGCAATCTACGGCAGTTTATCATTTACGGAGTTTTTAGAGGAAGTAAAGGACAAATATCCAATGGTTCAAATAGATTATTTTCAATCTAATATTGAAGGAGAACTTATTGATAAAATGCACGAAGTTGGTTTTAGTTATGATGGTATTATTATAAATGCTGGCGCATATACTCACACTTCTATTGCCATAGGAGATGCTATTAAAGGTATTGAAACTCCAGTGGTTGAAGTACATATTTCAAATACTTTTGGAAGGGAAGAGTTTAGACACCAATCTTATATCTCTCCTAATGTAAAAGGCGTTATTCTTGGTTTTGGCTTGCAAAGCTATGAGTTGGCTATTCAAAGTTTTTAAAAGCTGTACCTAGCCTCCCCAAAGGGGAGGGGTTCTTACTCATACAAAAACAAAAAATGCGATTCTTTTGAATCGCATTTTTTGTTTTTAATTATTTATTACTAGTAACCTTCTCCACCTGTTTATTTAACCGAGTGAAAGTCCCTTCCCTTTGGGGAGGCTAGGTGGGGCTTCTTATAAATGAATTACTTCATCATAAGCATCGGCAACAGCTTCCATCACCGCTTCACTCATAGTAGGGTGTGGATGTATTGCTTTTAATACTTCGTGTCCTGTAGTTTCTAATTTTCTACCTAAAACAGCTTCGGCAATCATATCGGTTACGCCAGCACCAATCATGTGGCAACCTAACCATTCACCATATTTAGCATCAAAAATTACTTTTACAAAACCATCTTTGTTACCACTAGCACTTGCTTTACCAGAAGCAGAGAACGGGAATTTTCCAACTTTAATATCAAGCCCTTTGTCTTTAGCTTGCTTTTCAGTTAAACCAACACTTGCAATTTCTGGATAACAATAAGTACAACCAGGGATGTTTCCGTAATCTAAAGCTTCAACATGTAGTCCAGCAATTTTTTCAACACATAAAATACCTTCAGCCGATGCAACATGTGCTAATGCTTGTCCTGGAGTTACATCTCCAATAGCATAGTAACCAGGCATGTTGGTTTGGTAAAAGTTATTTACTAAAATCTTATCTCTATCAACAACAATTCCAACATCTTCTAAACCAATGTTCTCAATATTTGATTTAATTCCAACAGCAGATAAAATAATATCGGCTTCTAAAACTTGTTCACCATCTTTGGTTTTTACGGTAGCTTTCACACCATTTCCAGAAGTATCTACTTTAGTAACTTCGGCAGAAGTCATAATATCAATACCACTTTTCTTAAAAGACTTTTCTAATTGTTTTGATACGTCTTCATCTTCAACAGGTACCACGTTTGGTAAAAACTCAACAATGGTTACTTCAGTTCCCATTGAGTTGTAGAAATATGCAAATTCTACACCAATAGCTCCAGACCCTACAACAATCATTTTTTTAGGTTGGTTTGGTAAGCTCATGGCTTCTCTGTATCCAATTACTTTTTTACCGTCTTGTGGTAAGCTTGGTAATTCGCGAGAACGCGCTCCAGTTGCAATGATGATATGGTCTGCACTATATTCTGTACCATCTACATCAATTTTTTTACCTGGTTTAAGTTTTCCATAACCTTTAATAACGTCTATTTTGTTCTTCTTCATTAAAAACTCAATACCCTTACTCATACCATTGGCTACACCACGGCTACGGTTTACAACAGCACTAAAGTCTTTATCATAATCTGTAACAGATAAACCATAATCACCTGCATGTTTTAAATACTCAAATACTTGAGCAGATTTTAATAATGCTTTAGTAGGGATACATCCCCAATTTAAACATACACCACCAAGGTTTTCTTTTTCAACAACTGCGGTTTTAAAACCTAATTGCGACGCTCTAATAGCTGTAACATAACCCCCTGGACCACTTCCAAGAACAATAATATCGTATTTACTCATGAGATTTTTTTAATCGGTTAATATCAGGCTACGAATTTACGAAACCTAATTTGAATAAAGAATTTAGAATCCCATAAATTTATATCTTTTATTACCTTTGTTTTTAAGAATAGGAATATGAACATACCTTTAACAAGTGATCCTCGAATTATAATAATTGGAGGCGGTTTTGCAGGCGTTTCGTTGGCAAAAAAACTATCAAAACAAGAAGTACAAGTGGTTATGCTTGATAAAAATAACTATCACACTTTTCAACCGCTTCTATATCAGGTGTCTACTGGTGGTTTAGAGCCTGATTCTATTGCGTATCCTATTCGGAAAATATTGAAAGATTTTCCCAATTTTCATTTTAGATTGGCTAATGTTGAAGAAATAAACATACTCAAAAACAAGGTTTTAACGGATATTGGCGAACTTAAATTTGATTATTTGGTAGTTGCTTCAGGTGCTGAAACTAATTATTTTGGAAACACTGAAATAGAAAAAAACAGTATGGCGATGAAAACCATACCTGAATCTTTAAATTTAAGAAGTTTAATTCTTGAAAATTTTGAAGAGGCCTTATTGACTTCCGATTTAAACGAACGCAATGCGCTTATGAATTTTGTTATAGTAGGTGGCGGACCAACAGGTGTAGAGTTGGCGGGTGCTTTGGCAGAAATTAAAAAAGGCATTTTACCTAAAGATTATCCTGATTTAGATACGCGTTTGGCACAAATTCATATCATTCAATCCAGCGATTGTATTTTAAAAGGGATGAGCGATAAAGCCTCTGAAAAAGCCGAAGACTTTTTAGAAAAACTGGGAGTTAACGTTTGGAAAAACATACGGGTAATCAATTATGATGGAAAAACAGTAACCACCAATACCGATTTAACGTTTGAAACCTCCACTTTGGTTTGGGCAGCAGGTGTTAAAGGCGCTACCATAAAAGGCTTAGATGCTGGTGATTTTATGACTAAAGGTGAACGACTTTTGGTAAACGAATTTAATCAGGTTAAAGGATTTAATAATATTTTTGCTGTGGGAGATATTGCTTGTATGTCTACTGATGAATTTCCAAACGGATTACCAATGATGGCACAACCGGCCATTCAACAAGGTAAACAATTGGGTGAAAACATAGTTCGATTAATAGATGAAAAACCTATGATTCCTTTTGTTTATAAAGACAAAGGGGCTATGGCAACCATTGGACGTAATAAAGCGGTTGTAGATTTACCAAAGTTTAAGTTTCAAGGTGTTTTTGCTTGGTATGTTTGGATGTTTGTTCATCTTTTTTTCTTAATAGGCTTTAGAAACCGTATGGTGGTTTTTGTGAATTGGGTCTACAATTATATCCGATTTGATAGAGAAGCACGTTTAATTATTCGTCCTTTTAAAAGACAGTTAAAAAAATAGTCTTTTTCTCATTTTAAATAAAACATGTGTTAATATTCTGATATTCAGATATTTTACTTAAATTTAGAGAATAACTAACTAAATTTTTTTAAAATGAAAAAACATGCAATTATTGCCATAATGCTTTTTACATGTATTATGTACTCTCAAAAGAAAAAAAATGGAACTATTTATAGCGAACACCCAGCTATTAAAGTTGTAGAAGCTATGCAACAAGCTTTTATAAAAGGGGATACTACTTCAGTTTCAAGCTATTTAGCAAAAGATTTTAGGGCAGTTAACGGGATGAATTCTAATCCAGAAACTAAAGGAACAGACAAGCAAACTTTTTTAAAGCAATCGCTTTTTTGGAAAGATAACGCTTCGTACCTAAGTCTTACAAGAAGTGGTGAAGCCTATCCGGACGCCTTGGAATATGATAAAAGTGGTACATGGGTACAAACTTGGGATTATTTAAGAGGTGTCCATAATGAGACTGGTGTAAAACTAGATATGCAATTACACAGATTATTTGTTGTTAATAAAGACAATAAAATAGCTAGAATGATAAGTTATGATGACGGTACAGTATTCGATGAATTAAGGAATAGTTTCCAACCAAGAAAAAACGGAACAATATATAATCATCACGATTATATTAATAAAGTTAGAAATATGATTGGAGCTTTAGAACATAGCGATGTAGATAAAGCTTTTAGTTATTTTTCAGAAAATGCACGATTTTCTAACCTAGATATGGGAAGAGATGAGACCCGTACACTAGCAGAAGAAAAAGAAGGCTTTAAAAAAATGTTAGAAAGCTGGAAAATAGATAGTTTCGACGTTAATGGATATCCAGATTATTTTAATTATGAAATAGGAGATGGCAAAGTTGTACAATCTTGGTGGGATGTACGATTGACTCGAAAATCTGACGGAAAAAAAGTAATTATACCAATTTTGTTAGTTCATAATTTTAATGATGAAGGTTTGATTACAAGAGAAATGGGCTATTATACATTACAAGCTTTATCAGCAAAATAATTACACTTTTAATAATAAAAAAACCTTCAAAAATTTTATTTGAAGGTTTTTGCTTTATAAATCATCCGTAAAATGTTTTCTGATTTTTTCTTTACTAAATTTTTCTTTATTATATTTTGAAGAATTCCCTTTTGGGATAGATAAAGACAGCCATTGTTCGTCTTTTAAAAGTTTTCCTAAAAAAACAATTTGCCCAATATGGTAAGGGTAATGCGCTAATTGTCTGTTAATAGCTTCGGTAACTGTGTGCCCTTCATTTCTAATATAAATAATGCGTTCTAAATCTTCAGATTTTAAAGTTTTTAAGGCATTAAATAAACACAACCAACCACTTTCCCAAGAAGCTATTAAATCTTCTTTAGAAGTGTATGTGTCTTCAAATTCAGCATCACGATTACGCCATGATTTCTCCCCGTCTTCAGTTAAAAAATTGGTCCAACGGCTTAGCATATTGCCAACTATATGTTTTGCAATAATCGAAATAGAGTTTGAAGCTTCGGTACTTTGCCATTGCATCTCATCAAAAGTCAATTGGCTAAAAGTTTTATCACCTAAACTTTTATAGTATTCAAATTGCTTAATAACACATACTAAATAGCTTTCCATATAGTAAAGATATTAATTTATTTATTCAGGAATAAATTTAAGTGCTACACCATTTATACAGTGTCTTTTTCCAGTAGTGTTTTTGGGGCCATCATTAAAAACATGCCCTAAATGGCCACCACAGGTCGCACAATGTTCTTCACGTCCATAATAATCTGAACCACTTGAAATTATGGTACTACCTTTAATTTCTCTATCAAAACTAGGCCACCCTGTACCAGAGTCAAATTTATTAGCACTTTTAAATAAGGGTGTGTTACATGCCGCACATACGTAAGTTCCTTTTTTGTAATTATTGTTTAACGGACTTGTAAAAGCACGCTCTGTACCAGCTTTACGTAGTACATAATATTCTATTTCAGATAATTCAGATTTCCATTCATCATCTGTTTTTGAAACTTTAAATGAAGTTTTATTTTCTTTTTGTGCATTGCCATTGCAGTTGAATAAAGCGAATGCGATGCAGAAAATCATTATTTTTTTCATGTTTTTTTTAAAATAGGTCGAAATTAATTAGTAAACATAACATTTATAAAAAATGTTAATCATAGAAAATAAAAATAAAATTGTGTAAAAAAATTAAGGTACAATTTTTGTACTTTTATTAAATAATTAAAAAAACAATGATGAAACTGAAAAATACATTTATAATATTAGTAATGGTTGGAGTAATTGTTTCTTGTGCAACGAATCCTTTTACTGGCAAAAAAACAATGGCAATAGTGCCAAATTCCCAGTTGTTTCCAACAGCATTTGCACAATACGATCAGTTTTTAACTGAAAATAAAGTTATTAAGGGTACATCTGATGCAGCCATGGTTACTAGGGTAGGACAAAAAATAGCAGTAGCTGCTGAAAGATGGCTAAACGCTAATGGTTATGCGGGCTATTTAAATGATTATAAATGGGAATATAACTTAGTTGAAGATAAGGCGATTAATGCCTGGTGTATGCCTGGAGGAAAAATAGTTGTTTACACAGGTATTTTGCCAATTGCAAAAGGAGAAACGGGATTAGCTGCTATAATGGGACATGAAGTGGCACACGCTTTAGCTAATCACGGACAACAGCGTATGAGTGCTGCTTATGTACAGCAGGGTGTAGCCATTGCGGGAAACATTGCGATAAAAGATGAACAATCTAGAAATGCTTTTAATCAATATTATGGAATAGGTTCTCAAGTAGGTGTTATGTTGCCTTTTAGTAGAGCACATGAAACCGAAGCTGATAAAATAGGATTGTACATTATGGCAATAGCAGGATATAATCCTGATGAAGCTGCTGAACTGTGGAAACGTATGAGTACGCAAAGTAGTGGACAAGCACCTCCGGAATTATTAAGCACACACCCTTCTAACGATTCAAGAATCGCAAATCTTACTTCATTAGCACCAAAAGCGAAAGAAGAAGCTGCCAAATTTGGCGTGACTAGTTTTAGGTAATAGTTTCGTAAGACGAAATTCAAAAATATTTACTTACTTTGAAGCTGCTCATAAAAGAGCAGCTTTTTATTTATGGCAGTATTAGAAAAAGGAAGCAAAAAACTACTTAATGCTTGGGCATTTTACGATTGGGCAAACTCGGTTTATACCTTAACTATCACGTCATCTATATTTCCTATATTTTATTCGGCATTATTTTTAAGCGAAATAAAAGTAGTGCATGCTTTTGGAATGGAGTTTAAAAGTACCGCGCTAATCACTTTTGTTACCGCATTTACTTTTTTGGTAGTAGCCGTTACGTCGCCTATACTCTCTGGTATTGCCGATTATGTTGGCAATAAAAAGAATTTTTTAAAATTCTTTTGTTATGTTGGAAGTGCAGGTTGTATTGGGTTGTATTGGTTTGATATTACTCCCAATAATATATATATTAGTTTGCTTTTTTATTTTATGGGTTTAATTGGTTACTGGGGGAGTTTGGTTTTTTATAATTCCTATTTACCAGATATAGCGTTTCCCGAACAACAAGATAAAGTGAGTGCCAAAGGTTTTTCGCTCGGCTATATAGGGAGTGTTATTTTGCTTATAGTGAATTTAGCAATGGTGATGAGTCAAGATGATGGTGCTTCTAAAATGCAGATGATGCGTTATTCCTTTATAACAGTTGGATTGTGGTGGGCATTGTTTAGCCAATATTCATTTTATTTTTTACCTAAAGGAACTTCTTCTGGTCATAAAGTTACCACAGCCATTGTTTTTAATGGATTGAAAGAATTGCGATTGGTTTGGATGCAATTAAAACAGAATTTAAGGTTGAAGCGTTATTTATATGCTTTTTTTGTATTCAGTATGGCGGTTCAAACTATTATGTTGGTAGCTGTTTATTTTGGTGAAGAAGAAATAGCTTGGGGTGGTGATGGTGAAAAAACCACAGGACTTATTGTTAGTATATTAATTATCCAATTAGTGGCGGTTATTGGAGCAATTTTAACATCGACAGCATCGGCAAAATTTGGAAACATAAAAACATTGATTTTTGTTAACTTTATTTGGATGAGTTTGTGTTTTTATGCCT
>NZ_JAZHYP010000013.1:0-20149 GCF_039650365.1 Mariniflexile soesokkakense
CTGATGATACTACTTCATATTTTAGTTTTTACGATGTTGCCGAAAAAATAGGCATGGTCATTTTTGCATCAATAGACCAAATTACTGGTAGTATGAGAAATGGTATTCTATTTTTGTTTTTCTAGTTGGAATTGTTTTGTTGTTTAGTGTGCCTAGATAAAGAAATTAGTTGAGTACTCAATAAATTCTCAGTATATGAATAAACTAATTTTTATAATATTGATCTTTGGAATTCTGATGGAGTTTTGTAAAGGGTAAAAAAATCGAATTGAAGTAAAGTTGATGAATTTAATGTCATAAATCAACAAAGAGTTTTAGGTTTTTAGTGTTATTAAGCTACGTTTTTCAACTCAAATCCCAATACTTGTTTAGGTGTTTTGTAACCGATAATTTTTCTATGCTTATTGTTGAATTTATGTTCAAGTCTTAAGAGTTGTTTTTCGTCAATAAGGTTAAAGTCGGTTCCTTTTGGGAAGTTCCTTCTAATGAAGCCGTTGGTGTTTTCGTTGGTGCCTCTTTCCCAAGAGGAGTAAGGGGTGCCGCAAAGTATATTATACACTTGTTTTTTTGAGTTATTACTTGATGTTTGGCCATTTTGATACTATTGTCGTAAATCATAGGTTTTCTTAATTTTTTACTGTACAGCCACTATTTGAAATTTTTAATGAAAAAATAAGTTAAGGATAAAATGAAAGATTTATGCTTTTTAAGCATATATTATTTAGTCTAGCTAATTGTGATTTTTCTATAAATAAATAAATAGATAGTGAGTAAATAAATATTTAGTTTGTTAGTACAGAAATGAGGAAAAAGTTATACTAAGCCCTAAAAAAAATCAATCAACACGTTTACATGGGCAAATAACTAAATAGTCAATATTTATTTTATCTTTTTACAATTTAAAATGTTAAGTAAGGTGGTTCTTAATAAACAGCTTTTCGTTTTTAAATATTGACTATTTGAAATTATGATAATTAATCACGGTTATTTTTGTCATTTTACAGGTTTTTTAGTTAAAAAACAATCGATTGTACATGTAAGTGCAGGATGGATATAGCGGAAATCGAAAATATATTTGTTCAGATTCCATTGAGTGTGTTGTTTGAATTTATAAAAACAACTAAACTTTCAACTAAAAAAATAACCAATTAAACTAATTATGAAAACTAAGCTTACCATTAAAATTCCACTGTTAATTTATAAATTCACTGTTAAAAAATTATTTGAGAACAAGTTGTTTGTGAGCCTATCTTTAATTAGTATCATGACTCTTTGGAGTTGCTCACTTTTCGGACAACGTTACATGGAAAACCTTGATCGAGGATTAATTGCCATGCGAACCAATACTAATTCAGTGCTAATAAGTTGGCGAATTCCCGGTGACGAATACACCCAGAATGCTACTTACAACCTATATCGTGGGTCAACGCTAATTGCTTCCAATCTTAGTGTTTCAAACTATGTTGATGCAACCAGTACTGATGATTCTTACAATGTAGCTGCTGTTATTGGTGGAACAGAGCAAGCGCTTTCTGCTGCTACGGGCATTAGAGGACGTGAGTATTTCACTATTCCGGTCAGGTCGGTTAACGGAGGTTACGATACCCATCACCTGAATGATGCCTCTGTTGGCGATCTGGATGGAGACGGGGAATATGAAATTGTGGTAAAAAGACTCTCAAATGATGAATCTCCTACCTCACCCCATAATCACTATCTTGAAGCTTATGAACTTGATGGTACCTTTATTTGGGCCATTGATTTGGGACCTAATTTGTTACACGCGGTAGAGGTGAACTTTTTGGTATACGATTTTGATAACGATGGAAAGGCCGAAGTTGCTACCAGAACTTCAGATGGTATGATTGACGGCTTAGGTAATAATATTGGCGACAGAAATGGCGACGGAAAAATCAATTATCGTTCTTCAGCGGCACAAAATGGTCCTTTTTGGTTCAGAACCGAAGGGCCCGATTACATATCAATATTTGATGGCAAAACGGGTGGAGAAATTGCCTGGGATTCGTATATCGATCTTGCACCAATAGAACAATGGGGGCAGCCAGGTCAAAACGCTTCTCAACTGGGCCACAGGGCTACCAAATGCATGTGGGCAGTGGCCTATCTTGATGGTGTAAATCCTAGCTTTGTAATCGGCAGAGGAATTTATGAACGCATAAAGCTTGAAGCATGGCACTTTAGAAATGGAACTTTAACACAGGAGTGGGCCTGGGATAGCAGTCCTAATGGTGTAGCCACTGCTTATCACGGACAAGGGAACCATAATCTTGCTGCCGGTGATGTTGATGGTGATGGGAGAGACGAGATAACTTATGGAGGTATGGCGGTTGATGAATATGGTAATGGGCTTTACTCTACCGGTTTTGGTCACGGCGATGCTGCTCATTTGGCAGATATTAATCCTGATAGTCCCGGTTTGGAATATTTTAGCTGTCAAGAGTATGCTAATGGCACAGATATCCCGGGTTTATCATTAAGAAATGCTGAGAACGGTGCCATACAATGGGCAAATTGGTCAAGTGGCGATATTGGAAGAAGTATGGCTGCCGATGTAGACCCAAACTACAAAGGTATGGAAATATGGGGATCTGATGGTTCTGGCCTTCGCAGCTGTACAGGTCAACAAATATCAACTGCCATGCCAACTACTGCGGGTAATGGGGCTTCTTATAATTTTGGTGTTTGGTGGGATGGTGATGTTCAACGTGAAATACTCGACAGAACGGTAATAACTAAATGGAACGGCACCGGCACCGACAGGGTAGCCACATTGTATAATGTAGCACCTATTTCCGCTAATAATGCAAGTAAATCGAATCCTTCCCTTATGGCCGATATTTTGGGTGACTGGCGGGAAGAAGTTATATACAGACGTAGTGACAACACAGGTTTAATTGTTTTTGTTAGTCCTTTCGCTACTAACCAAAGAATGTACACTTTAATGCATGATCCTAACTATAGGTTAGCTATTGCATGGCAGAACAATTCGTATAACCAGCCTCCAAATCTTGGGTTTTATTTTGGTGGCGGAATGGATACACCACCATCTCCTAATATTCAATTGGTAAATGCTGATTGTACGCCAACAGTAATAGTACCCTATATTGGAATAGATGGTGGGGCACTTGCTCAGGTAAATGAGGTGTCGATAGAGCCAGGATCGTCAGTTACATTTTCGCCACAGCCAGATGGCAGTGGGACATGGAGCTGGACTGGCTGCGGTGCTTCGGGAACGTCAAGAGAGCAGACTCTATCTCCAACAACATCTTGCCTAGCTACTGTTATCCACACGAATGATTCAGGTTGTGTTTCTTTTTCAAATTTTAAAGTAAATGTCAAGGAGAATATGGTACACTATCAGTTTGATGAAGCGGGTGGCACAACCGTATCAGATAACTCTGGGAATGGAAATAATGGTACGGTTTCTGGTGAAGCGACGTTCTCACCAGGTAAGATAGGCAATGCCATAGTGCTTGATGGTGTAGATGATTATGTGTCAGTTCCAGCTGGAATCGTAGATGATATTGATAACTTAACCGTAGCCACCTGGGTCTACTGGAGTGGTGGAAACCCCTGGCAAAGAATTTTCGATTTTGGTAAAAGCCAAACAGAGAATATGTTCCTTACGGCCGGTAACTCGAATGGAGCTTTACAATTCTCAATTACGGATAATGGTATAACTCAAAATGTTGTAGGGCCTACATTACCCGTTAATAAATGGTCACATGTTGCTATAACGCTGGATTCGAACTCCATTACACTCTATTTGAATGGCGATAATGTGGCTCAATATAATGGAGGGTCAACCATTAATCCGTCAGATTTCAAGCCCGTGCAAAACTATATTGGTAAAAGCCAATGGTCCGATCCATTATTTAATGGTCGTATTGATGATTTCCGGATTTATAATTATGTGTTCTCTGAGCAGGAAATTGCATCGCTGGATGGAGTTGCAAACGAACCTCCAACAGTGAGTATCACCAGTCCATCGGAAGGAGCGCAATATTTAATAGGGTCGGACGTCACTATCAATGCTTCGGCTTCAGATTCCGATGGCAATGTTAACCAAGTTGAATTTTTTGTTGATGGTGAGTCTGTTGGGATCGATACTACGAGTCCATATTCGGTTAACTGGACCATTGGAGATGGAAGTTATAGCTTAACTGCCGTGGCAGCTGATGATGATCTTGTAACCACAACATCAACAGCTGTTGGCGTAACAGGAAATTTGCTGCCAAATACACCACCTACAGTGAGCATCACTAATCCAACCAATGGGTCAAGTTACGATGAAGGTACCAATGTGCCAATCACAGCGGTTGCCGCCGATGTAGATGGTAGTGTTTCGCAAGTGGAGTTCTTTGCAAATGGAGTTTCCATAGGAGTAGACGATGTTAGTCCGTATTCAGTCAACTGGACCATTGGTGTTGGGGGGTACAGCTTAACGGCAGTGGCCACTGATAATGACCTTTCAACCTCAACATCAATAGCAGTTATTACAACAGGAAATGCAACTCCAAAATTACCAACGGTAAGTATAACCAGTCCAACTGATGGATCCAGCTTTGCCGATGGAAGCAGTGTGAATATTGAGGCTAGTGCATCAGATTCCGACGGAAATGTTGTTCAGGTAGAATTCTTCGTAGATGGCGCATCTGTGGGTATCGATAACACGAGTCCTTATTCTGTAAACTGGACAATTGGTACAGGATCTTTCAGTTTGACCGCTGTAGCCACTGACAATGATGATCAGACGACCACGTCAGCCATAGTTAATGTTACAGGAAGTTGTTCTCCTTCATCGATAACTCCCTATTATAATGTTAACTCGACCGGATGGGCAACAGGAACAGATATTACAGTCAATGAAGGTGATAGCATACAATTTGGTCCACATCCAACAACTGGTGGAACATGGAGTTGGAGTGGATGTGATACCTCAGGTCCTTCTCGCGAGCAAAGTACAATCTCAACTAGCTCTTGTTCTGCTACGGCTACGCATACCAATGATTGCGGCGGTGTAAGTAGCGTTACCTATAACATAACAGTAACCCCAACAAGTACTCCAGAACCACCAACGGTAAGTATAACCAGTCCAACTGATGGATCCGGTTTCGCCAATGGAAGCAGTGTGAGTATTGAGGCTAATGCATCAGATTCTGATGGAAATGTTGTTCAGGTAGAATTTTTCGTAGATGGTGTATCTGTGGGGGTCGATAACACGAGTCCTTATTCGGTAAACTGGACAATTGGTACTGGATCTTTCAGTTTGACAGCTGTGGCAACTGATAACGATAACCAGGCAACCACATCGGCCGCTGTTACTATTACTGGAAATTGTTCTCCTTCAACGATAACACCTTATTATAATGTTAACTCGACCGGGTGGTTTACAGGAACAGATATCACAGTCAATGAAGGGGATGCTATAGAATTTGGTCCATATCCAGCAACTGGCGGATTCTGGAGCTGGAGTGGATGTGGCACCTCAGGTTCTTTACGTGAGCAAAGTGTAGCTTTAACCAGTTCTTGTTCCGCTACGGCTACACATACCAATGATTGCGGTGCTGTGAGTAGCGTAACCTATAACATAACAGTAACCCCAGCAAGTACTGCATACATGGCAGTTAATGCTATGGAGACAAGTACCGTAAGTGCTGGGAAGGGACAGAAATATGGAGCAGTATCGGTAACTGTTTTGGACGATCAATCCTATCCAGTGTCTGGTGCGACGGTTTATGGAACGTTTAATGGTAATTTTGGAGAAAGTGTATCAGGTATTACGGATTCGAATGGTTATGCTTATTTACAGACCACATCAACAGACAAAGGAAACGTTACGGTTGATTTCTGTGTGGACGATGTTACACATACCAGTCTAGCTTATGATGCAACACAAAATCAAATAACATGTACAGGCTCATCGGCTAAAAGTTCAAATAAGAAATCAACAAACTTTGAATCAGAACCAGTAGAGTTTAGGCTGTATCCTAATCCAACATCCCAATTTATAACGATTGCTTTAGGAATGGAGTTGGTTGGTATGAATTTAATAGACATCAGCGGTAGGTTAGTACAAACCAATGCGGTTAAGACTGGGGATAAACAATACCAATTAGATATGAGCAATCTTACATCGGGAGTCTATTTACTTATTGTAAAAACTTCTAAATCACAAATAACCAAAAGGGTGATCAAGTTATAAAATAATATTATACTGATTAATCTAAAAGGGTGGGGTCTGAATAGATTCCACCTTTTTTTTTTTTGATTTAAAAATGGAAGTATTTAATTAAAATAATGATTAATAAAATGCTAATGGACAATTTTTAACCCTTATAATAATATTTTGTGTACTGCTGTAACTTTAATATAAATTATTAGTGACTTTCTAAAACAGAAAAACCGTTTTATTCTTAGAATAGAAATATGTTTTTAATTTAATAAGCTTAGGGCTATTTTATAAGAGTAACTTGCAAAGGGTTGTTTATACGTTGGTAAAAAGCATTTAAGTAGTTTGGACTTACTATATTGCTTTGGTCAACTAATTCCGTATCATAAGTTTCAAAATTTATAAAATAATCTTTGGATGCAACAATGGCCGTCTCCAATTCTGAATCGGCATGAGGTTGCCAATAGCTAACCCATCCGTTTTTAGTGCTACCAGTCATTCGGTTACCTTTTTTATGCCTTTTTAGTATAGGTAACCGAATAGGTCACTTTTTTTACCAAACCAAAGCAATTAAATTAAATAAGATACTTTAAAATGCAAAAAACCTGTTAATCATATGATTAACAGGTTTTTAATTGTGATTTATATATCAATTTGTCGGGGTGGCAGAATGAATTTAAATTCTACAAACCACTGAATTATAACGATTTAAACACTATTTCTTAAGTATGACTCACCGAATTGCACACTAAAGTTCAAAAGAACGAGTTAAAAACAAAATTTGATTGCTTTTGAATACATAAAGATACAAAATTTATCAATCAATATTTGATTTCCTTATACTCGTTTTTCTGTAGGTTAATTGCAATACCTTATAAAGAAATCCAACATAAACAACTGCCAATGCTGTAGATCATCATTTTTCAATTGTGAATATAAATTTTGTTCCTTTTGTTATTTGTGATTCTAACTTTATTGTCCCGCATGCTTTTTCTACCACTTTTTTTACGGTTGCCAAACCAATCCCATTACCACACCTACCAAATCTATCTTTTTTTGCCGCTATTTGAAAAATATCAAAAATTTTTTCTTGGTTTTCTGAAGCAATTCCAGGTCCATTATCCTTAACATAGAATTCATAATGAGTGGCTAAAGATGCAACCCCTATTTCTATTTTAATAGTCTCCTTATCATTGTACTTTACAGCATTAGTAATAAGGTTTAGCAACACCTGATTTAGAGCTTCTTTATTAGTGTATATCTCATCAATTGAGGTCTGCAATTGAATTTTCAATTCTGGCATATTTGGAAAAAGAGTAGTGATGTTTCGCATTAAATCATTTAGATATATCTTTGATTTACCCTCATTTAATACATTTTCGCATCTACTGTATTTAAGCAATCCATCAATTAGATTTATTAAAACGGTTGTTGACTCCTCTATTAATGCAAGCAACTCCTTTCCTTTTTCATTAATCGGAGCGCTATATTCTTCAACAAATAAATTAGTCAACCCACTGATATTAGCAATAGGTGATTTAAGATCATGAGCAGCCACAAGTGCAAAACGATCTAAATCTTTATTCTTTTCTTCTAAATTTATTAATGTCTTTTCTAAAATTAATTTGGTTTTTCTCAGGTTTAATATGTTCATCACCTGGTTTCCTAACGATTTCAATGATTTAATTTGACTTTTACTTAATGATTTTGGCTCGTAGTCAATTACACACAAAGTTCCCAAGGGGTGCTTATTATCGCTAAGCAAAGGAACTCCAGCATAAAAAATTATGTTAGGATCATTGGATACAAATGGATTATCATGAAACCGAACATCCTCTCTAGCATCTTGAACAATAAATACATGTTCAGGTTCATTTATAGCGTGCGCACAAAAAGAATATTCTTTAGGAGTTTCAGAAACATCTATACCATGACTTGACTTAAACCATTGACGATTATCATCAATTAATGAAATTAAGGAAATTTCAGTACCGCATATTTCTGCGGCTATAGCTGTGAGGTCATCATAATCAGATTCTGAAAGAGTGTCAAGTATAGAATAGGACTCTAAATCCTTTAATCGCTCGCTTTCATGTAAATAATCTTTTGGTTTTTCCATAAAGTTATTTTGTTTCAATATTTAAAATTTGTGTTTTAATTGACTCAAACTATTAATAAGCTTTTGACTATCATACACTTTATCAAAAAAAGCATCAGCACCTAATCGTAAACACGTTTTTCTACATTCATTATTCACAGAAAATACATATACTTTGCATTGAACTTTATGGCGCTTAATTTCCTTTAGCAAATTAATTCCGTTGCCATCGGGTAGTTTTAAATCAAGTATAATAATATCTGGATTATAGCGGTAAAAAGCTATTGAACCTTGTTTTAAACTAGTTTCCCAACATAAAGATTTTATGTTTTTAATTTCCAGAATACACTTTTTTAACCACTTACCTATTTCGAAATCGTCTTCAACTAAAAGTATTTTTATTCTACGCACCATTTGAGAGAGAGGGAGAGAGATTGTACATTTAAAATCAAATGCCAAATTATATAAAGTTTATAGATTTATAACTAAGGAAAATGCTTAAAAAGACCTATTTAGTTGCTTATA
This sequence comes from Mariniflexile soesokkakense, assembly GCF_039650365.1. Taxonomy (NCBI): domain Bacteria; kingdom Pseudomonadati; phylum Bacteroidota; class Flavobacteriia; order Flavobacteriales; family Flavobacteriaceae; genus Mariniflexile; species Mariniflexile soesokkakense. Next base: position 8,817 of record NZ_JAZHYP010000013.1, read on the forward strand.
AATTTATGTTTATTATGCTATGTTAATTAGTTTTAAGAACTTGAGCTAAGATATTTTGTTATTGTAGCAATTAAAAGATCGCTATTTATAGGTTTAGTTAAATAATCTATACAACCTGCTTTAAAGGCTCGTTGCTTGTCATTATCTAAAGCAAAAGCAGACTGAGCTATTATTGGTATATTACTTCTTATTTCCTTTATTCTTGAACTAGCTTTAAAACCATTCATTTCAGGTATTTTGAGATCCATTAGCACGATATCGATAGCTGGGTTCATTTTAAATAGTTCCACCGCTTCGATGCCATTTGATGCATGAATCAATTTACATTTTTCGCGTATTAGAACTGCTTCTAAATAGATATGGTTAAACTTATCATCCTCACAAATCAATATGGTTTTGCCTTCTAAACTTACTTCTTTATTGGTTATTGTATTTGAACTTACCTGCTGCTCTCGAAATACGACTGCTTTAGGCAATTTAATAATAAAGGTAGATCCTTTTCCTAGTTCCGATTTCATAAACAGCTCACCTCCTAGAGTACAAACTGTTTTTTTAGAAACGGCAAGCCCAAGCCCATTACCTTCATAATATCGGTCTAAATCTTTATGAACTTGCCAAAAAGGTTTGAAAATTAAATCATGGAATTCAGGAGCAACCCCTATACCACTATCTTCAACATAAATAATTAGACTATCATTTTCTGCACAAAACTTTAAATTAATAATACCCTTATGAGTAAATTTAAAGGCATTATCCAAAAAATTCTGAATTGTTTGAAATAATTTTGATTTATCTGTATTAATCATCTTTTTTTCAAGACTAGAATCTATTTCATATATAAACTCTATTTCAGATTTATGAAATTTTATTTGATGTTCCTGAATAAAGTGGCCTAAATGGGTTTTTAAATCAAATATTTCATTATTTACTTTTTGTATTCCAGATTCGAGTTTCGAAATTTCTAATAAATCATTTATAGTTTTTAATAATCGATCACCGCTTTTATGCATAACCTCGATTAGCTCACGCTTTTCTTCGATAGTAAAATTATAGCTGTCATCAGCAAAAAAATCGATAAATCCTAGAATCCCATTCAATGGAGTTCTTATTTCATGATGTAAATTTTGTATAAATGCTGATTTTAACCTATCAGATTCTTCGGCTTTTTCTTTGGCAGATAAAAGATCTTGTTCTATTTTTTTTCGTTTTGTAACATCATCAATAGTAGCAAGATAAACAGAATGATTATTATTATTTAATAAGGATGTTGAAACTTGAAATGTTTTATCTATAAGTAAATTATCTGTTTTTATGGAAACTTGCACTTCTTCCTTAGTAAATTTTATGCCTTTTGTGGTTTCTAAGAAAATATTTAATAATGAAGATGCATTGTTACCATTGTAATGAAAAGAGTTGCAGCCAGATATAATAAAGTTTATTAATTCGCCTATATTTAGATTTCCTATTTCGGAGCTATTAATTTTGAATTTTTCAACAGCTTTATTATTCATTCTTAGGATATTCAATTTCTCGTCAAAAATAAAAATAGATGAAGGTGAATTATCGAAAATTAATTTCAATTCATTTTCATTACATTCAGCTTGTATTTTTGCCTCTATAAGTAAATTTTCATAATGTTTTCGAACAGTAATATCTCTAAACCCAGTAAGGATCATTCCTGCTTTTCCAAGTTTAATAATTCTTGAAGTTATCTCAACCGGAACTTTAGTATTTTTCTTGGAATTATAACTTGTCTCTAAGCGAAATTGTTTTTCATCAATTTGATTTTTTAAGCCAGATTTAAATGAGTCAATTACATCATTAGAAATGAAAGATGTGACATTCATTGTTTCCAAGTTTTCTTTTGTCAATTCGAAAAACTCACAGGCTTTTTTGTTTGCTTTTTTAATGTTTCCCCTAAAATTATGCAGAAAAAATGCCTCTGGCATTTCTTCAAAAAGAACCTCAAACTTTTTTGTCGCTTTTTCAATACCCATTTGGGAAACTATTCCATACTCATTATCCATCATAATCTTTTACTTAAATTATATCAATGTAAAGGTTAATTAAAAATTAAGATTAAACTATAGGCATATTTCCTAATAATGGATGTAAAATGCTTAGTTTTATTCTAAACTCTATAATTTATAATAAACTCAATTGAAATAGAAAGGAGTAAGCTGACAAATGTTTTTTACATAAAAAACACCAATGTAGATAGGGTGGCATACTTAAAAAATGCGAAGAGCGCAGTCTCTCACATTGCGCTCTTCTAATAAAAGTTAATTAAAAAATTGTAAATTGCTATTGTTAACTTTTAATTATGCAAATATGGGGGAGTTAGTATCATTCTGCAATAAGCATATTTCTTAATTTTCGAACATTTTTTCTTACGTTTAAATACGTGTCTATTATTAAGTTTTTGGTATTTTAGGTTTCTGAGTAAAAGCAGTAGAAAAACTAATATGGCTATCAATCCAGACTTATAAGGCCAATACTTATAGCGTACCTTGTTAATTCTTGTAATGAATGTAGTTCCAGTTTATCCATAATGTTTTTTCGATGCGAATCAACAGTTTTTGAGCTTAGAAACAAAATTTCACCTATATCTTTTGAGCTTTTTCCTTCGGCAATCAACTGGAGTATTTCCTTTTCCCGAGCCGTTAGATTTACTTCTTCTTCCTGATGAACAGAAATTATTTCGCTTAAAATAACACTGGAAATATTTTGAGTTATGTACTTTTGGTTTATTGCTACTGTTTTAATCGCTTTAATTAATTCTTCCGAATCACAATCTTTTAACAAATAACCATAGGCCCCTGCTTTAAACATACCAATAATAAAGCGTCTATTGGAATGCATTGACAAAGCAATTACTCTTGTTTCTGGATTTTCCTGTACAATTCTTCTAGTAGCCTCTACGCCATTAAGACCATCCATAGCAATGTCCATAATAACGACATCTGGTTTAAGTTGGTTACTCAATTTTATGGCCTCTCTTCCATCTTTTGCTTCGCCTACAACTAGCATTGAAGCGTTTTTTTCTATAACATTTCGAATCCCATCTCTAAGAATTCTGTGGTCATCAACCAGTAAGATTTTAATTTTCATAGCTATAGAAATTTATTGGGATTCAAAGGTACAAACAATTTTACTTTAGTGCCGAAACCAGGTTTAGAATCTATACTAAAAGTACCATTTAGGTTTTGTATTCTTTCCTTAACTGCAAACAACCCGAACCCAATATTTGATTTTCTCGAAATGTTTATTTGTGATTCAATGAATCCTATTCCTTTATCTTCTATTACAATTTGCAGACCTTGTCCATATCTAGTGAAAATTATATCAATCTGATTAGTTCCAGAGTGTTTTACGGCATTTGTTAAAATCTCTTGTATGGCTCTGTAAATAAGTATTAATTTGGGTTCTGTAAGTTCAATTTCATTAAAATCAGTTGTAAACTGAACTTTTACTTTGTTTTCATCTCCTATTTTTTCTGCAAGCCAATGTATAGCTTCAATCAATCCAAGTTCATATAGTACAGGAGGGCTTAATTCGTAAGTTATTTTTCTGGTGTTTTCAAGTGCTTCCGAAATATGCTTTATTATAATTCCAATTTCTTTTCGTTTTTCATTTGATTGAATTTCCTTGTTTAAATCATTTAATTTCATTTTTGAGATTACAAGCGATTGACTAAGATGATCGTGAATGTTGGCAGCGATTTCTTTACGTTGTTTTTCTTCAACAAGCATCATCTCTGTAGTTAAGTTTTGTAAAGATTTTTGATAACTTATAATTTCTTGTTCCTTTTCAATACGGTCGGTAATATCTCGTGATGAAGAAACTATCTTAACAACTTCATTATTTTCATTCATAATTGGTTGTCTATTTGATTCAACCCACCGATAATGCCCCTCTTTATGTTTAAATCTATAAATTATTTTAACTGGTAATCCTTTTAGCAATTTTTCTAAATGCTTTTGGCTTTTTGATTCAGAAATATCATCAGGATGAATAAAGTAGTTTGGGCTTTTACCCAATAAATCTTCGGGCTCATATCCGCGTACTTCTTTAACAGAAGGACTAATATACTCGTATGTTGCATCTGTTCCATGCAAAGAAATAACGTCGGTGATATTTTCGGCTAATAGTTTATATTTAGCCTGGGAAGCACTTAATTCTAATTCCGTTTTTTTTCTTGTGGTTACATCTAACATAATTGAGTCCCAAACAACACTATTATCATCTAGTTTTTGTGGTATTCCAATTGCTTGAATCCATTTAGCTGTACCGTTGGGCAAGTTGTTTTTATACTCAAAGTTCCAAGGACTTAGATTTTCAAATGAATCCTCAATAGCCTTTTTCACTTCTACCACATATTCATCATCTATTTGATTCCATATTATATTGCAATCTTCCATGGCTTCTTTTGGAGAAATACCCCATAGTTCTTTTGATCCTTCACTAGTGTAAATTAATGCATCTTCACCGTTAAGGATTCGTTTGTATTGGATAATAGCACCTGGTAAATTGTTATTAATGCTTTCAAGTAATGATTTGGATTCACTTAGTTCCTTTTCAGCTTTTTTTCGATAAGTTATATCTCGAATAAAAACCAAACCGCCATTTTCACCATTATAAAATATAGGTTGTCCTTTTGTTTCTACCCATACCTCATTTCCATTTTCTTGTATAAGGATTTGTTCAAAAGGACCAAGCATTATTTTTTTATTAATATTCAAGTTTTTTATCCTTTCCTGTGCGCTCTTATGAAAATCAGGATGAAAATAATTAAGTACTGGTTTTCCAAGTAAGTCTTTTTCATCTTTTACTCCAAAAAGTTTAATAGCAAGTTTATTAAGATAAGCAAAACAATTGTTTGTTTGGATAAAAATAGGGTCTGGTGCAGCTTCAACAATTGATCTAAACCTTTCTTCTGAGACCTTTAAATCATCCTCTTTATGTTTCCTCTCTGTGATATCTTTAGATATACCTGTAGCTCCTATAAAAGTTCCTGAATTGTCCTTTAAGATTCTTACATTTGAAAGTGTATATATAGTATGCCCATCTTTATGAATAAACTGGCTTTCATAATTTAATATTTTTTCCCTATTATTAGCAAATTCCTCAAAAGTGGCTATCTCCTTCTCAATTTGTGTTTTTGGAATAAAGTTGAAAAATGATTTTCCTATTAATTCTTCAGGTTCATAGCCATAAATAAGTTTAGATGCTTTATTGAAAAAAGTGAACACCCCATTAGCGTCTATTGCCCAAATCAAGTCGTGTGAATATTCTACTAAATTTTTATATTTTTCCTCACTCTCAGCAATTTTTGCATTTGCTAATACGCTCTCAGTTATTTCAATAAAACTAATTATTACTTCCTTAATTTCGCCTTTTTCATTTAAAACAGGGAAGCCATTAAGCAATGCCCAAACAGTAGTTCCGGAATGGGCCATACCTATTATCATGTTTTTAATGGCACTTTTGTGTTCTATAATTTGCTTAACAGGATATTCTTCAATTGGTAAAATACTGCCATCCTCACGTAAAAATTCCCAAGGATAATCGAATATTTGTTTCCCAGTTAAATCATCGTATCTTGAATTTAATATTTCCGCAGCTCTTTGGTTATAATACATTATAGATGTATTTGGTGCATGAACTACGATACCAGATTTTAAATTATTAAGTAACTGACTTAATTTGTTTTCGGAATTTCTAAGTTCCTCTTCTGACTGCTTACGATTGGTTATGTCTACCATAACGCCTACAATCGAATTTAAATTTCCATGTATATCATTATTAGTTGCTATATATGAATCGACCCATACCGCTTTACCATTCTTAGCTTGGTACTTTCTTTCTATTTGATAGTTTGAAATTTCTCCATTTAATAACTTATTAAACAATAAATTGGTAGGTTGATCTTTTGGTAATATAAGCTCTTTACTTTTACCAAGTACTTCGTTACTGCTATATCCAAATAATTTTTCCCAAGCGGGGTTGACAAAAGTATATTTTGCGTTCTTATCCAACTCAATAATGCCAATATTGGCTGTATGAATTATATTTTGATATTTAGTATATAGCTCGTTTAGTTCCTGTTTTCCGCGTAATTCATTGGTGATATCCTCAAAAGTTGTAAAAACTTGGTAAGGCTTTTTTTCTGAATTTCTAAATAGTGGAGTTGCATTTATTTTTATCCATCGATAGTCGTTAATATTTGGGTTAAAAACCCCCATTATGACGCTATTTACCTCTTTCCCAGTTTTCATAGCTATCATGCTGGGATGAGTTTCACCAGAAAAATTGGAACCATCTTCATGAATGGCTTTCCAATCAGGATCCATAGATGTTTTTCCTTGCATCTGCTCAAGTGTTAATCCTAAAATTTGTTGAGCAGCGGGGTTAGCATCAATAATTTTACCAAAAGTGTTTTGATAGGTTACGCCTATTGCCATGCTTTCGAAAAGTGTTCGAAAGCGAATATCACTTTTTTTTAATTCAATTGATTTGTTTTCTTTTTCAAGAAAAACCTGTTCGTATTTTTGACGATAAGTGAGGGTATGGAAAATATCCTCAAAACCATTGTTGTTACTATTTGGTTTTAATTTTTCTTCATCTATAAAGTACAAATAAATCCAAAAAAGCAATGAATAAATGACAGTTGATGAAATCTTTGCAATCAAACCTGAAAATAATACTTGAGAAAACATGTCCGTTTCAGCAAATGCTCCTAAAGAAAAAAACAAGGAGTCGATACTGACTATAATGGACATAGAGAAAAATATTTTAAAAAAAAGACTAGAAATATACCTTGAAATGATTTCATATATAAAAATGATAAGAAAAGCATCCATAAACAGTACAATAGTACCTACTATTAACACTCTAGAATTTGTGATAAAAACTTCTTCTGGTAAATTATAAACATTTATAACATGTTGCCCTTTTACAGACCAATTGAAAATAATTTGTAATACAGCTAAAACCAAATTAGCGGCGAGTAATGCATAAATAACTTTTCGTGCTTCATGGGCATCTTCACGAATATAAATAAGAAGTATGGCAAATAAACTGCCCGTGAACAGAACCATAGAGCCCGGTGAAACCATAATTCCAGGAATTACTTCAATATAAAACGCAGTAACAAGAAAAGTCTGCATAAATTGAAAAACTCCAAGTGCAGTAAATATTAAACTCAAACCAAAAATAGATCTTAATTTAAAAAGGAATAATAGCAGTGAGCCAACAATAACACATTGTAAAGTCAAAACTAATAATTGGGTGATCGCTATTCCATCCATAATACTTTTGGGGTTTCTTAATCTAGATAGTCTAAAATACAAAAAAAAATAAGTAATTAAACTTCTTAGTTTTGATTAAATGGTTTGTTTTTTTGATATTAATTAATGGGTTTTAAAATATAAATTTTTTGATATATTAATCAATACTAATATTTTAATTTTTGCAGAAATTCTAGTTTAAAAACCTTGAAAAGATTTAGCATAATTTCTTCATATTATAAACTGATAGAATAATTATGAGAACACAGCTAAAACTCCTTTCTTGATTTTCAAAAAATATAAAGTTGTGCTTATAGATTTTTCCAATGGCACTTTTCAGGTATTACCAATTTTATATTTATAAATTGAAAATACAGCCAACTGATTTTTTAATGATAACTACACAATACCTAAAAAAACTAGACAATCAAACATTTACTGTTTAATGATTTTCAATATTTGAATATAGTCGACTTCCATTTTAGTAATATCCAATAATTGAAAAACCTCAGGTTCTCTTAATAAATAATCTACTAATAAACATAAAAAAGAACAATTCCTATAGCAAAAGCTCTAAACCCAAACAAAATAACATCGATTAAGTACGTTTTTAACAGGCAAAAAGTATTGTTTTTATACTAAAACTTACTTTTCTTCTATGTACAAATAAGAGTTTTATACTTCAATTTTAAGATGAATATTCTTTCTGTTTTTTTTGTTTATTTTTTAAAACTAAGTAATATATCTTGAAATCTTATTTATAAAATAAATGAAAAAGGTAATTCTATAAAAGCAAACTAAATAGATAACATATTTAATTTAAAGTCAACACTTTAATCAAAAATCACTAATATGAAGATAAATTATTATTTTGAAATTTAGAATAATATTTTATTCAAAAACTGACTATTCATACTTTAAAATCCTATTGAAAGTACAATGCATCTAAGTATCTAAAATCTACTTCTTTAAGAATAAAAAACCACTTTGCTAAGCAAAAACTACTGTAAGTTTAAGCAAAAATAAATTTCTAATTGAGAATATAAAAAACCATTAGAAAACCCTTAATGCATTTAATTTGTGCAGAACAAACCAAGGATTTTTGTTTAAAGATTAAAAACTTTAAATAAAATCCTATAAAACCCCAAAACCTATATGATAAAACCTACACTTGTAGCATTATTACTCTGTGCTACACATTCAATTTTTTCACAAGAAAGCCTCTCTGCATCGGGAGGAGAAGCCACTGGTAGTGGCGGAACACTAAGCTATTCGGTTGGACAATTAGTTTACACAACCAATTCCGGCAGCAATGGTACTTTAACACAAGGGATTCAACAAAGTATTGAAGTATTTTCATTGAGCAATCCAGAATTTACAGGCGTAGCCTTAAAGCTAGCCACCTATCCAAATCCAACTACTGATTTTATTGTACTCAAACTAAAAGACGCCAACTTAAAGGGTCTAACTTACACAATGTATGATATTCAAGGTAAAACAATTGCAAAAGGACGAGCGCTAAAAGAAACTACGCAAATAAGCATGCAACATTTAGAAATGGGTACTTATATCCTTAAAGTAAACCAAAGTAGTAAAGAATTAAAATCATTTAAAATTATTAAAAATTAAGAATATGAAAAAATTATACACTTTAATAGCGACCGTATTATTTACAGCTATTAGTTTCGCTCAAACCCCAAGTAAAGTAAGCTACCAAGCTATTGTTAGAGATGTTAATAATAACCTTATTACAAACCAAAACATTGGTACACAAATAAGTATATTACAAGGTTCTTCCTCTGGTACAGCTATTTATGTTGAAACCCAAAATGCAAGTACTAACATTAACGGGTTAGTAACTTTAGAGATAGGAACAGGAACTCCTGTTTCAGGTGATTTTCCTACCATAGATTGGGGGACAGACACCTATTTTCTTAAAATAGAAACAGACCCTACAGGAGGCAGTAACTATACCATTACAGGCACTAGCCAAATGCTAAGTGTACCTTATGCACTATATGCAAAAACATCTGGCAGTTCTACACCTGGACCACAAGGACCAGCAGGTTTAAATGGTGCTGACGGTTTAGATGGTGCTACTGGCCCAATGGGTCCTCAAGGTCCTGCAGGTTTAAATGGTGCTGACGGTTTAGATGGCGCAACTGGCCCAATGGGTCCTCAAGGTCCAGCAGGTTTGAATGGTGCTGATGGTTTAGATGGCGCAACTGGCCCAATGGGTCCTCAAGGTCCTGCAGGAACTTATACAGCAGGGACAGGTATTGATATTACTAGTGGAGTAATCAGTGCTACTGGTGGTAGTTCAACAGCTCCTGAGTATGCTTATGGCTACATTGGAAACGCAAGCACTTTAGGTGCACAATCACTCACAGCAATGTTCCCACCTGCAACATATGTAAATGGTGTTACTATGAATGGTTCTTCTATTACACTACATGCAAACAAAATGTATGAAGTATCTGTTGCTTTCTACATATACAACGCAACTGGAGGACACACATACAAATTAAAAGATGCAACAAACAGTCAATATCTTGCAACTGAGCTTTACTTTGGTCAAGGGGGGTCTGATGTTTCTTATAATATTTCAACTACAAGCTGTTTGATTAAGCCAACAACGGATATCAATTTGGAACTTGAGAAAACACAAGGAACAGATGTGAACTTAATTGGTAAAATTATAGTAAAGGAGATAAAATAATATAGAAATATAAATTGACGCTATATTAAAAGTGTGTTGGTTTAAAATAACTGGGGTTAGATTTTTTAATTAAAGTCTAACCCTTTTTATATAGTTGAAAATTAATGATTTACTATAAATCCACTAATTTTAAATAGGCAACGATCATTTTTATTTATAGATTACTCCTTTCACATCAAAAAAGTACATGTACCAAAACTTTTTTAATTTATTATGAGTTAGATCATGTTTTTTGTTTTTATAAACCCTATCATCACTTTCAAAGTTACATTGTCCTTTCAATGGACTTATTTCTAAGTACACTCTATAGTTTGGTCACAGATTATAATTATTGAGAGTTTTCCCCCGATATAAAGTTACTCATTACAAGTACTTACTATCATAAAAAAAATCCTCTATATAAAGTGTGTTTACAAAACTAAGGTAGAGCAAGAGGGTAACACGCTAAAGCGATGTTACGGCTTATGCACCCTTAGTTTTCAGTAGTTTCGAGGTTTTAATTGAATAGAGTTCTAATCATTTTTCACGGAAAAACGCTGGTAAGCCAATAAAATCAATAATTTTTTCCGTGAAAAAACAGGCTATTAATTCACTTTGTTGCCTTTTGGTCTTTTTTGAAGTTATTGAAATATTTATGAGGATTTGAAAATTAGATTTTTACGAAAAAACTCGCTCAGCCCAGTAAAACCAATAATTTTTTTACTAAAAAATAAACTTTAAGCTTTGAATTCCCCAAAAACACTTCATAGTATTAGCTCGATAGATGTTGGGGCTTTTAATACGTAAAAGAATTAAAATGCCAACATCTAATGTACGCACTTTTATATCCATCAGAATTCTTAAATTTGTGAATGGATCTTACCAATAGACAAACTAACATTGTAAATATTATTACCGCTCAAGAAGTAGCAAGCTTGTCAACCATAGAACATTATTGCCAGAGCCTATTAGTACTCCGACCCTTGATAGGGAAATAAACAAACTGGTTTATTACAAGGTACTTTATCAAATTGGCAGGGGAAGAACCAAAGCCTATGCCCTATCTCCCAATTACAATTAATATACTTATTTTAATTATAAAAACTACCGCACTCGCTCTGGCGAGTTTGGTTCATTTTTAAAGCGATGGATTCTCCCCGCTCAATATAGGACTAACATAAAAAAACGTTTTTAAATACCAGCCTCTAAATCCATCCCTTGAAAAACGTTTTACTGTATAACATAAAATACATTTTTCTATATGACCTCCGATAGCAAACGAAATGTGTGCAAAAAAAACACATCTTGAATATTAACAATTATCCGAGCTACTTAATTTTTTATAT
>NZ_JAZHYP010000014.1:0-12580 GCF_039650365.1 Mariniflexile soesokkakense
CTCCTGCTCCCAAAGCAGGCGCGATAACCGGGCTACGCTACACCCCGAAGGTTATCTTAAAAATTGCGGAGAGACAGGGACTCGAACCCTGGCGACAGTTACCCGTCGACAGATTAGCAATCTGCTCCATTACCACTCTGGCACCTCTCCTAAAATTTTATTATGAACTTGTGCAATAAAATTGCGGTTGCAAATGTAGTATATACATAATAAGAACGCAACTATTTTATTTATTTTTTTTAAATATTATTCAGGGTATTCAATCCGCAAATGGTAAATATTTGCTAACTTGTGTTTTAGCACTTTTTTTATAGATTGAATTTCCTTAAAAGTAATGTTGGCATTTAAAAATTGTCCTCCTTCAATTTGTTTATTTATTATATTTTCAACAAAGGTATCAATTTTAGTAGAAGTGGGGTCCTTTAAACTTTTAGACGCTGCCTCAACACTATCACACATCATTAAAATAGCGGTTTCCTTACTAAATGGTTTAGGCCCAGGGTAACTAAAATCTAATTTATCCACATCATCAAAATCATTTTTCTCTTGCATATAAAAATAATAAACTACGCTTGTCCCGTGGTGGGTTCTAATAAAGTCTATAACTCTATCTGGTAAATTATATTTTTTAGCTATTTCTATGCCATCAATTACGTGGCCCGTTATTATTCTTGCACTTTCTTTAGATGATAGCTCATCGTGCGGATTGATTCCTGTAGATTGATTTTCGGTAAAATAGGTAGGATTTTTCATTTTACCAATATCATGGTACAAAGCACCTACCCTAACCAACATGGCGTTAGCACCAATTTCGTTTGCTGAAGCTTCGGCAAGGTTCGCAACATTTAAAGAGTGATGAAACGTACCAGGTGCTTTGTTAGAAAGTTCTTTTAAAAGTTTTGAATTGGTATCGGACAATTCTAAAAGCGACACATCGGAGACCAGTCCAAAAATCTTTTCATAAGCATAAATTAATGGTTGTACAAACAAGGTTGCGAGTCCACTTAAAACAAACCATATAAACATTTCCCACTCAATAGCATCTACACTACCTTCATGAATAACAAAAAATGCAAAATAAGCTACAATATATATGAGGGTAATTTGCCCTACGGAAATAAATAAATTGGCGCGTTTGTATAATTCTGAAACCGTTAAGATCGTTACAATTCCAGCTATAATTTGAAGAAACATATACTCGTAACTATTAGGTACTATAAACCCTAATAGCAGTACTGTAATTACGTGTGCAAACAAACCTAAACGGGCATCGAAAAATGCCTTAAATATTAATGGTAAAATACAAATTGGCACTACATAAATAAACTTTGAATCGTAATTTACAACCAAGGTTGTAATAAATATCATTAAAAAGATATTAAAGAAGATAAAAGTGACTTTGGTGTTGTTTTCAAACACTTCTTCTTTTCTGTACTTTCTTAAAAACAAAAGCAGCATTAATAAGGCCAAAGATACTAATAAGGTATAAGCAAAAAGTATCCAGTTGTAATTAGATTTACTCCAAACCTGAGATTCGTATTCAGACTGTAACGATTTTAAAATTTGATACTTATCTCCTTCAATTATTTCCCCTTTAGATATAATCAAAGTTTCCTTTTCAACACTTCCTCTTACGAAAGCCACTTTGTTTAATTCTTCTTGTTGTGCTTTTTCGGTAAACGATTTATCAAAGGTTAAATTAGGTTGAATCAATTCAAAAAATAATGATACGAAATTAGTTTTATAATTAGTTAATTTATGCTTTTGCAACACACTATTAATAACAGGTGTAACAGCGTCTTGTTTTATTAAATCTGAAAAAAAACCGTCTTGCTTTTTTACGCGTTCTTCAAGAATGGCAATAGCCCTATCTTCAGAAAAATTATAACTTTCATTTAAAACACCAAAAGCATAAAACTCAGAGATTATTTCTCTACCAACTTTATTTAAATTCTCTAAAGTTCTTTTTGGAATAGAATCAGAAAAAGCACTTTTAAACTGTAGCTTATATAACGTGTTTACTTTTGCTTCAACAGAATTGTCAACAGCAAAATATAAAATGGAATTATCAACAATGACTTGTTTTTCCGAAGCAATTTCAGCATCCGATTTCTTTATAGCAAAATTAAAAGGTGCATATAAATTTTCAGATTGCCAAGGCTTTCCTTTTTCAAAGTTATATTTAAACTTCCCACTTTTGGGAAACAAATACACAATTAAAAAAGTAGTACAAACAAATAATAGCCCTTTATAAATTAAGGAATGGTTTCTGTAAAGTTTATTTATAAAGTCTTCCATTTAATAAGTTAAGGAAAACCAAATGTAATAAAATTATAAGCCAATACCGTTTTTTATAATAATAGAATCGCTCTAATTTTTACTAAAAAATCATTATTTTCGCATACAACAAGTTTAATAATTATCTAATGAATAAAGAAGTAGTTATTGTTTCGGCTATAAGAACACCTATTGGTAGTTTTATGGGGGCACTTTCAACAATTCCTGCACCCCAACTAGGAGCCATTGCAATAAAAAGTGCTTTAAACAAAATAAACTTAAAGCCAGAATTGGTTGACGAAGTGCTGATGGGCAATGTGGTTCAAGCAGGAACAGGACAAGCACCTGCTAGACAAGCTGCTATTTATGCCGGCATACCTAACACAGTGCCTTGTACTACTGTTAACAAGGTTTGTGCCTCTGGCATGAAAGCCATTATGCAAGCGGCACAAAGCATAGCTTTGGGCGATGCCCATATTGTTGTTGCTGGCGGTATGGAAAACATGAGTTTAATTCCACATTATTTACACGCTAGAACTGGTACAAAATTCGGGCCTGCTTCTTTAATAGACGGCATGCAAAAAGATGGCTTAGTAGATGCTTACAACCAAAATGCCATGGGTGTTTGTGCCGATGCTTGCGCTACAGAATATAAATTTTCTCGTGAAGACCAAGATGCTTTTGCTATTCAATCGTACAAACGTGCTACAGCTGCTTGGGAAGCCGGTAAATTTGATAATGAAGTTGTACCTGTTGAAGTGCCCCAACGACGCGGAGAACCCATTATCGTTAGTAAAGATGAAGAGTTCACTAATGTGATTTTAGATAAAATTCCGCAATTACGACCAGCCTTCTCAAAAGATGGAACCGTAACTGCCGCCAATGCCTCAACAATAAATGATGGTGCTGCAGCAGTGGTTTTAATGAGCAGAGAAAAAGCGAACGAACTTGGTTTAAAACCACTTGCCTCTATAAAAAGTTATGCCGATGCTGCCCATGAACCTGATTGGTTTACTACCGCACCCGCAAAGGCGCTTCCTAAAGCTTTAGATAGAGCAGGAATTAGTTTAAAAGATGTTGATTTTTTTGAGTTTAATGAAGCTTTTTCTGTTGTTGGATTAGCTAACATGAAAATTCTTGGACTTAACGATACCAATGTAAATGTTAACGGCGGAGCTGTATCACTTGGACATCCACTTGGTTGCTCTGGTGCTAGAATCATCATCACATTGCTAAATGTTTTACAACAAAACAATGCTAAAATTGGTGCAGCAGCTATTTGTAATGGTGGCGGTGGTGCATCTGCAATTATTATAGAACGCTAAAACATTTATTATTTTTTATTGATTATTTTTTCAACATGGTTTTTTACTCTAAGTTTTTATTAAGAACATACTATTTATCTTTTGTAACATTTCAACATATAATTATCAATAAAATTAGCCAATAATTGTATGCTATACGGAATTTGTAATTTAAGCATTGTACCTCTTAGAAACGAACCTACTGATACTAGCGAACTTGTTTCGCAGGTTTTATATGGTGATATTTTTAAAATATTGGAACAACGGAAAAGTTGGAGTAAAATTAGACTTGCTTTTGATAAATATGAAGGTTGGATTGATAACAAGCAGCTATTAGAAATTAGCGAAGAACAATACCACCAACTATACAAAGAACCCCTTAAACTTTCGATTGATTTAGTTGAATTTATTGAAGACAACAACCAACAACTGCACCCTATATTGCTAGGTTCTTCGCTTAATGGCTTATCCATTTTAATTCACAAACACGATGGCACTGTAGTTGAAGGTAAAAAGCCGAAAGAAAACCTTATTAAGACTGCTTTTTTATATTTGAATTCCCCTTATTTGTGGGGTGGAAAAACTCCTTTTGGGATAGATTGCTCTGGTTTTACGCAAATGGTATACAAACTTAATGGCTATAAATTGTTACGCGATGCCTCACAACAAGCTACACAAGGCGAAGCTTTAAGTTTTATTGAAGAAAGTGAACCTGGAGATTTAGCATTTTTTGACAACAACGAAGGTATTATTACCCACGTTGGCATTATTATGAGTGATAATTACATTATTCATGCACACGGAAAGGTTAGAATTGACAGGTTAGACCACTCAGGTATTTACAATGTAGATAGAAAAATACATACCCATAAACTTCGGGTTATTAAAAAAGTCATTTAAGCTAATGACTTTGAAAAAAATCAATTTTGACTTTATCTGAAAAAATATTGAATTTTTTACATGTTTAGTAGCTCGTTGCATACACATAAAAACATATACGTTAAACGAAGCTGCTAAAACTTGAATAAAAAATGCCGCTAATAGCGGCATTTTTTATTCAAGTTTTAAATTTTATTGAGCTTCTAAAGCCTCAACTTTTGCTTTCATTTCATTATGCTTTGCGGTTTCACCAATAATACTATAAATATTCATTAACGTTTTTGCTGCACCTATGTTTTTAGAATCAATTTCTAGTGCCTTTGTTAAATAAGGAGCTGCACTTTTATATAAATCTTGGCGTTGTGCTCTTAACTCATCATAACGTAAATCATCTTTTTTTGAACTTCCTAAACCGTTCATTTCTTTAATCATACCTTCTTCTTTTGATAAAATTAAAGCCGCTAAATTTATGTAGGCATTAGTATACTGTGGGTCTAATTCTATTACTCTTTCGTAATAAGTTTTTGCTTCATCTGGTTGTCCAGACTCGCTTGCGATAACACCTAAGTTATATTGTAACTCTGGATTGTTTGGATCCATTTGAGTGGCTTGTTCTAACAAGGCTTTAAACTCTGAAGTGTTACCTAATTTATAGTGGATATTCGCTTCCGATAAAATTAAATTTACATCATCAGGACTTTCTGCTCTTGCTTCTTTAATAGCCCCTAAAGCCTTTTCATCTTCACCTTTGCTAATATAAATAAGCGCTACATTTTTTACAATTTCAGGTTTTTTAGACTCTGTAATTCGCTCTCCCGGATTGTTATGGCTCTTTGCTTTAACATAAAGATCGCGTGAGCCCTTTTCTAAAACTTCTTCTTCTCCTGTTTCAATATTTGTTGCAAAATATTGCTTTTCAATACCTGTATAACCTAATTGTTTTAGTTCTTCGTATAAATTTAAAGCTCTATCAAATTCTTGAACATTGACAGCTGTTGCTGCTGCGTAATATAGAAATAAGGTGTCCTTTGTACTTAATCTATAGGCTTTTTCAAAATAGTTGGAGGCTGTAGAATAATCTTTACCTTCATAAGATTTATTCCCTTTAGTTAATATACCATTAACCATGGTTTGTTTTAATTCTGAAACCTCTGAAGTAAACCCTTCTTTTACGTTTTCTAAACTTTTTAAAGCAGCATCAATATCGTTTATAGAACCTGCACCGCCAGCATATAAAGCTTCGGCGTTTAAATAATAATACTGTGATTTAAGTTTGTCATCCATAGAAGACATTAAAGCTTCCGCTTCTTTCAAAGCTGCTTTAGCTTCTGCATAGTTTTTCCCTGATATAGCTTTATCAGCGGATCTCAATTCTTTTTTTTGTGCAAAAGAAAATGCACTAACCGAAAATGCTAAAGCTATGATAATCTGTTTCTTCATTTTTTATAATATTTAATTTAATTTTCTGTGTTATTTTCGTCTAAGTTAGTATCAATAGTTGTGCCATCGTCTGGAGTTCCAGTGTTTTCAATACCTTCTTCAAATTCATCCACTTCATCTTCATCGTGCATTACCTTTGCAACAGCAGCAATAGAATCATTGTTTTTTAAGTTGATTAATTTAACACCTTGGGTCGCTCTACCCATCACCCTTAAATTTTTCACTTCTAACCTAATGGCAATTCCAGATTTATTAATAATCATTAAATCATCACTATCCGTAACACTTTTAATAGACACTAATTTACCTGTTTTTTCTGTAATAGAAATAGTTTTAACACCTTTTCCTCCACGGTTGGTTATTCTATATACCGGTTCTCCATCTTCTGGATCATCAATATAAGTACGTTTTCCATAACCGTTTTCTGAAACTACTAATACCGATTCTTCCTGTGGGTTTTCAATAGTTACCATACCAATTACTTCATCTTTCTTGTCCGCAAGCGTTATACCTCTTACACCCGATGCACTACGTCCCATCGGGCGTGTTTTGGCTTCTTCAAAACGAATGGCTTTACCAGATTTAAGCGCTAACATTACTTGGCTATTACCAGTTGTTAAGCGTGCTTCTAATAAAATATCGTCTTCTTTAATAGTAATGGCATTGATACCGTTTGTTCTTGGACGTGAATATTGCTCCAAAGACGTCTTTTTAACCTGGCCTTGTTTAGTAGCCATAATAACGTAATGACTGTTTATATAGTCTTCATCTTTAAGGTCTTGCGTACATATAAATGCTTTAACCGTATCATCTTGTTCAATGTTTATTAAATTTTGAATGGCGCGACCTTTAGAAGTTTTACTACCTTCAGGAATTTCATAAACACGCATCCAGAAACATTTTCCCTTTTGAGTGAAGAACAACATATACTGGTGGTTGGTACCAACAAATAAATGCTCTAAGAAATCTTCATTTCTAGTAGTTGAAGCTTTTTGACCAACCCCACCTCTATTCTGTGTTTTGTATTCGGATAATGATGTACGTTTAATATACCCCGCATGAGAAATAGTAATCACTACTTTTTCATCTGGAATCATATCTTCAATACTTAAATCGCCACCTGTATATTCGATAATTGAACGACGCTCATCTCCATAT
This sequence comes from Mariniflexile soesokkakense, assembly GCF_039650365.1. Classification (NCBI taxonomy): domain Bacteria; kingdom Pseudomonadati; phylum Bacteroidota; class Flavobacteriia; order Flavobacteriales; family Flavobacteriaceae; genus Mariniflexile; species Mariniflexile soesokkakense. Next base: position 7,059 of record NZ_JAZHYP010000014.1, read on the forward strand.
TTATCTCTTACAACTGTTAACTCATCTTTAATGATTTCCATTCGACGCTCTTTTTTATCTAAGATGTCTTTTAAGTCTATGATGAGTTTCATGATTTCTTCGTACTCAGAACGCAATTTATCTTGCTCTAAACCTGTTAGTTGACGCAAACGCATCTCTACAATAGCTCTGGCTTGAATTTCTGAAAGTTTAAAACGTTCAATTAAGTTTTCTCTAGCTTCATCAGCATTTGAAGATCCTCTAATTATTTTAATTACTTCATCAATATTATCTGAAGCAATAATTAATCCTTCTAAAATATGAGCGCGTTCTTCTGCTTTACGCAATTCATAAGTAGTTCTCCTTACAACAACTTCATGCCTGTGCTCAACAAAATAGTGAATTAACTCTTTTAAATTTAAAAGTTGCGGACGTCCATTTACTAAAGCAATATTATTAACACTAAACGACGATTGTAAAGCCGTGTACTTGAATAATTTATTAAGAACGATGTTTGGTATGGCATCACGTTTTAAAACATAAACAATACGCATACCATTTCTGTCCGATTCATCGCGAATGGTAGCAATACCGTCAAGTTTCTTTTCATTTACCAAGTCTGCAGTTTTTTTAATCATTTCTGCTTTATTAACTTGGTAAGGTATTTCTGTAACAATGATGCACTCACGCCCTTGAACTTCTTCAATATTGGCTTTTGCGCGTATTACAATCCTACCTCTACCCGTATGGAATGCTTCTTTAACACCATCATACCCATAAATAGTACCTCCTGTTGGAAAATCGGGGGCTTTAACGTGTTTAATTAACTCGTCTATTTCTATATCGTTATCTTCAATATAAGCAATGGTACCATTAACAACTTCTGTTAAATTGTGAGGAGGCATATTGGTTGCCATACCTACTGCAATACCAGAAGCACCATTAACTAAAAGCCCTGGAATACGAGTTGGTAACACTGTTGGTTCTTGCAAGGTGTCATCAAAATTCAATTTATGATCTACTGTTTCCTTGTCAATATCTGCCAACATATCCTCAGATATTTTACGCATACGCGCCTCGGTATAACGCATTGCTGCAGGACTATCTCCATCTATAGAGCCAAAGTTTCCTTGTCCATCAACTAACATATAGCGTAAACTCCATTCTTGAGCCATACGTACCATGGCATCGTAAACCGATGTATCGCCATGTGGGTGGTATTTACCTAAAACTTCTCCAACTATTCTTGCCGACTTTTTATGGGCGCCTGTTGCTCTAATACCTAGTTCGTGCATACCAAAAAGTACGCGTCTATGAACTGGCTTTAACCCATCTCTTACATCTGGTAAAGCACGTGACACAATGACCGACATTGAATAATCAATGTAAGCCGTTTTCATCTCGTCTTCAATATTAATAGGGATCAATTTTTCTCCTTCTGCCATAAATAATTTAATTAAGTTTTATGAGTTTTTCAAAACATGCTAATATACGTATTTCAATAGTTACGATAAATCATTGTATACCATTTTTTCGTGTTTTTTATTAACAATTACACATGCTTTTTTCGTTAATAAATATGCTGTGCAAAATTTTGATTTAATAAAGATTTTTTCGTCAATTAGCAACTTTCATGCGCAATTATTAATTGTTTTTTTAAAAGTCACATGGTATCGCTTTATTTTCTTTGGTGTTCTTTTTTTCAAAAAACTTCTTGTTAATGGCGATTTCACACATTTTAAGGTATAGTTTTTGCCGTTAGTAAAATGTTTTAGTATTTTTAATGCAGAAAGGAACTAACTATGGATGATAATTTTTCCCCAAGAGTAAAAGATGTAATTGCTTATAGCAAAGAAGAGGCATTGCGATTAGGTCACGATTTTATCGGGACAGAACACTTAATGCTTGGACTTTTACGCGATGGCGATGGCAAGGCTATTAATATTTTAAATGCGTTGGATGTTGATTTAAACCATCTACGACGTAAAGTAGAGATACTAAGTCCGGCAAATCCAAATATTGCGGTAGCCTCAAACCAGAAAAAGAACCTACATCTTACAAGGCAAGCAGAACGTGCTTTAAAAACAACGTTTTTAGAAGCCAAACTATTCCAAAGCACTTCTATAAATACAGCTCATTTATTACTTTGTATTTTAAGAAATGAAAACGACCCCACTACCAAGCTTTTAAATAAGCTTAAAGTTGATTACGACAACGTTAAAGAACAATTCAAATTTATGATAACAAACGATAGCGAATATCCCGATGTTTCGGGAGAACCAAAGGCAGAATCATTTCAAGATGATGATTCTCATACCGAAGACGATGCTTCAAAAGATATTTTTAATTCACCAACAGGCAAAACAAACAAAAAATCCAAAACGCCTGTTTTAGATAATTTTGGACGTGATTTGACCGTTTTAGCTGAAGAAGGCAAATTAGACCCTGTAGTTGGTAGAGAGAAAGAAATTGAGCGCGTTTCTCAAATTTTAAGTAGAAGAAAGAAAAATAATCCACTTTTAATTGGAGAACCTGGTGTTGGAAAATCTGCCATAGCCGAAGGTTTAGCACTTCGAATTGTAAAACGAAAAGTATCAAGAATTCTTTTCAACAAACGTGTTGTCACTTTAGATTTAGCAAGTTTAGTTGCTGGAACCAAATACCGTGGACAGTTTGAAGAACGCATGAAAGCCGTTATGAACGAGCTTGAAAAGAATGATGATGTTATTTTGTTTATTGACGAGATTCATACCATTGTTGGTGCAGGTGGAGCCACTGGAAGTTTAGACGCATCCAACATGTTTAAACCAGCTTTAGCACGTGGGGAAATTCAATGCATCGGTGCTACAACTTTAGATGAATACCGTCAATATATTGAAAAAGATGGCGCTTTAGAACGTCGTTTTCAAAAGGTCATTGTAGAACCAACTACTATTGCAGAAACTATTGAAATTCTTAACAATATTAAAGGAAAATACGAAGAGCACCACAATGTTGATTATACACCTGAAGCTATTGAAGCCTGTGTGAAATTAACAAGCCGATACATGACTGAGCGTTTCCTTCCAGATAAAGCTATTGATGCTTTAGATGAAGCGGGTTCTCGTGTTCACATCACAAATATTGAGGTACCAAAACAAATTATTGAGCTTGAAAAACAACTTGAAACCGTAAAAGAAACCAAAAATTCGGTTGTTAAAAAGCAAAAATATGAAGAAGCTGCAAAACTTAGAGATGATGAAAAACGCATTGAAAAAGAATTAGCCATTGCTCAAGAAAAATGGGAAGAAGACACCAAACAACACCGTGAAATTGTTACGGAAGACAATGTTGCCGATGTAGTTTCGATGATGACCGGCATTCCTGTAAACAGAATTGCACAGACTGAAATCAATAAATTAGCTGAACTTCCAAAACTTATTAAAGGTAAAGTTATTGGTCAAGACGATGCTGTTTCCAAAGTTGTAAAAGCCATTCAACGTAATAGAGCAGGACTAAAAGACCCCAATAAACCCATTGGTTCATTTATATTTTTAGGTCAAACAGGTGTTGGTAAAACACAATTAGCAAAAGTATTATCTCGCGAATTATTTGACAGTGAAGATTCACTTGTTAGAATAGACATGAGTGAATACATGGAAAAATTTGCTATTTCAAGATTAGTTGGTGCCCCTCCAGGATATGTTGGTTACGAAGAAGGTGGACAATTAACTGAAAAAGTAAGACGCAAACCTTACGCCGTAATTCTTTTAGATGAAATTGAAAAAGCACATCCAGACGTATTTAACATGCTGCTTCAAGTGCTTGACGATGGGTATTTAACCGATAGTTTGGGCAGAAAAATTGATTTTAGAAATACTATTATCATCATGACTTCTAATATTGGAGCTCGAAAACTTAAAGATTTTGGAACAGGAATTGGTTTTGGGACCGCTTCACAAAAAGCACAAGAAGATGCCAATGCGAAAAGTGTTATTGAAAATGCTTTGAAGAAATCGTTTGCTCCTGAGTTTTTAAATAGAATTGATGATGTGGTAGTGTTTAATCCTCTAGAAAAAGAAGACATCAACAAAATTATTGATATTGAACTTGGAAAACTTCTTTTAAGAATTAAAGATTTAGGTTACAACTTAAAACTAAGCGACAAAGCTAAAGATTATATTGCCGATAAAGGATTCGATAAACAATACGGTGCTAGACCTTTAAAACGAGCGATTCAAAAATACGTTGAAGATGCTTTGGCTGAAGAAATTATTACTTCGCATGTTACAGAAGGTGATAGCATTAATATTGATTTAGATGAAAAATCTCAAGAATTAAATATTAGTATTGAAAAGGCTGAGAAACCTGCTGAATCTTAATAAATTCAAAATCTTAAAAATAAAAAAAAATCCTGCATTTAAAATGCAGGATTTTTTTTATAAATGTAACAATTAAAAACTTTATTATTTTTTTACACCTCATTTTAAAAATAAGTTACATCAAAACTACCCTCTGTAATTTCATAACTTGCTCCCGTACTTAAAAAAGGGCTCGCAGTAAATTGGAAGGTTCCTATTATTCGTTTTTTAGCTTTGTCATGAGTAGATATTTTTAATATTCCAGTTCCTGTATTGATATCACTCATCGACCTATTATACAATGCCATAGGTGTACTAAAAGTATTAAATGTATATTCTCCTGGTAATATATTCCCATCTAAATTAAATCCAATAGTTTGAAGGTTGTCTTTAGTTGCAGAAATTCCAATAGTAGAAACGCCATTAAGGGTTTGAAATATACCTGCAATAAGATTTTCCTTAAATTCAACACCGTCAACTTTGGCAAAAAAGGTATTATTATTAGTATTTCCTCCACCTAAACTTGCTTCAAAAGAAACATTTGTAAAAACACCTTTAGTAAATTCTTTTGCTTTAGATATTGACGCATTCGTTCCTGTAAAATAAAATGTGCCAGAAATAGTTTTATCAATTTCATTTATGCCTGTTATATTTATCTCTCCTTGCGATACGTTTGCTTGAGAGAAAGCGACCCAACTACCAGATCCGGTATTATTAGCTTCAGTATATGCAGCTGCATTTGTTTCTAATGAATTATTGGTAACTCCTAAGGCATGTTTCCCTAATGAAGGATTAAATACCGTTAAAGTTAAAGCTTCTCCAGAATTCCCTCTAAAACCTGTTATATTAAAAACATCATTTAATAAAGTAGCTTGTATGTTATCGGCTTCATACGTTAATCCATCAAAATCAACTTTAAAAACACCTTGGTTTTTATTGCTTATGGCATCAGGAATTTCCCCTTCATATGGTTCAATATTGCAAGAAAAAATAATTATCGCTAAAATTGAAAAAATAAATATTGATTTAAAAGTAACCTTATTCATATAAATTGTTTAAATAAGGCAAACATAAATAATTTATATTAATTTTCAGACACTTTTTTAACTCTGATCAATAAAATAATTCCTGCTAAAAAGAACAGAAATAAAAATAGAATACCATTTCTCATACTACCAGTAATTTGGTCTATTGATGCAAAAA
>NZ_JAZHYP010000015.1:0-8935 GCF_039650365.1 Mariniflexile soesokkakense
TCCTGTTTTATTCGTTCAATACGTGCTGCCTCAAGTTTTCTTGCTTCTGCCTCTTCAACGGCTAATCTTTGTTTCTCTTCTTCTTTAGCTTTGGCTATTGAATCTTGAATTCTACTTTCATTTATTTCTGTTTCTCCATTACTTACAATTTCTTGTATTCTTTTCTGTCTTGCTTCCTTTTGCTTAATAGATTTAATTCTTTCCTTTTCTTGAAAATCATAAAATAAATCAGATATTTCATCATTAAAAACTAAATATTCGGAGTCAACATATCCAACCCAACCATTATATTTTATCTTAAAAACATCCTTTCCCAAATAATCTAGCACAATACAAGCTTCATCAACTTTAAATTCAGTAATTCTACGAGAAAAGGTGTGAGAAAGGTTATCAACGGTTTTATACAAAATTCCATCTGTAGAAAATTCAGTTGCTATTTCCCTTTCTTGAGAAAAAGATATAGAGAACAAACTCAAATAGAACAGAATAAAATAAAAATATTTAGCCATTAATTAAGTAAATAAAAAACAAAGGGATTATAATAAGTTGTTTTTTAAGATTATTGGTAATAATTGGGGTAACATAAAAATTTAATTACATACAATATTCGGTAAAATTAAAGACATTTTCAAATTCCTCCGTTTAACCCATAAATTTACCGACAAACAAACTTAGAAACAGTATAAATAAAAAACAAAAAAGCTTCACTAATAATTAGTGAAGCTTTTTGTGAGCCCTTCAGGATTCGAACCTGAGACCGCCTCCTTAGAAGGGAGGTGCTCTATCCAGCTGAGCTAAGAGCCCTCAACACAATAAACAAAAATATTTTTGTTTTCCGGTGTGCAAATATAAAATTAACTATAAATCTAACAAAGATAAAATTGATATTTTTATTAGTTAATTCGTTTTGTTTTATTATATAATTAAATATCACCTAAATACCTTCATTAAAGATACTAATTTCTTCTTTAATTTAATTTTAAGTCAATACCTTTATGCTTCAAAATCATATAAAATGATTAATGAATTAAAAGAAAATTATGGTTACCTCTTTGAAGATGCCCTTTTAATGGAAATTAACAGTGTTGGTACTTTTAAAGAAATACCCGAAGGTTTCCAACTTATAGACATTGGAAATTATATAAAATCGATGCCTTTGTTGGTTAGTGGTGCCGTAAAAATTTTGCGTGAAGATGATAAAGGCGATGAATTATTGCTCTATTTTATTGAACGTGGCGATACGTGTGCCATGACACTATCATGTTGTATGGGGCAGAAAAAAAGTGAAATTAGGGCAGTTGCCGAAACACCCACCAAACTTATAATGATTCCTGTTGAAAAAATGAGCGAGTGGATGGGTAAATACAAAAGTTGGCAAAATTTTATTCTTCAAAGTTACCATGATAGAATGACCGAGCTATTACAAGCCATTGATACTATTGCTTTTTTAAAAATGGACGAGCGTCTTTTTAAGTACCTAAAAGACAAAGCCATGGTAAACCATAACGATGTTATTCAGGTAACACATCAAGAAATTGCTTTCGATTTACATACTTCCAGAGTTGTTATTTCCAGGTTACTAAAAACTTTGGAAAATGAAGGCAAAATTAAACTTAACAGAAACAGCATTAAAATTTTAGACTTGTAATAGTGTGTATGTAACCTATGTTACTGAATTAACCTTTTTAGTAGTCTAGTTTTGTATTTTAAAACATAACTATGGCTATTATAGATTTTTTAGGTTTTTTAGGCGCATTCTTAATTGGGGTTGTTTTAGGTATTATTGGCGGTGGTGGTTCTATACTAACAGTACCTTTACTGGTATATCTTTTGGGTTACAACCCTGTAGTTGCAACAGCATATTCTCTATTTGTTGTAGGGACTTCATCTGTTGTTGGGGTTATTCAAAAACATCAAAAAAAACTGGTCGATTTTAAAACTGGTTTAGCTTTTTCTTTTCCATCGTTTTTAGCTGTTTACCTTACAAGACGCTTTTTAGTTCCTAATATTCCTGACGAAATTTTCAATTCAAACGGATTTATTATAACCAAAGAAATTGCCATCATGGTATTTTTTTCCTTAGTTATGTTTGCTGCATCAATTTCCATGATAAAAAACAAACATAAATTAACTACTGTTTTTATAAAGCAACCTTATTATAAAACATTTACACAAGGCTTGATTATAGGAGGCATTACGGGAATAATTGGTGCCGGTGGTGGTTTTTTATATGTACCAGCGTTGGTACTTTGGGCTGGTTTATCTATGAAAAATGCCGTAGGCACATCATTAGTAATCATTTCTATAAATTCCATAATTGGTTTTTTAGGTGATTTACACAACTTAAATACCGATTGGGTATTCCTACTAATATTTTCATTTTTAACAATTTCGGGAGTTCTGTTAGGCGGTTATTTATCAAAATATATTTCAAACAAAAAACTAAAAAAAGGCTTTGGTTGGTTTATTTTAATCATGGCTATTTATATAATTACCAAAGAATTTTCATAAACTAGAATTGTAACTTTTGTTACTGTCAAAATTTGAAAAATGACCTATTTTTACAATTAATAACTATTTAATTATGACTATTGAACAAATATATACAGGATGTTTAGCACAAGGTGCATATTACATAGAAAGTAACGGCGAAGTGGCTATTATAGATCCTTTAAGAGAAGTAACACCATACATTAAAAAAGCAAAACGTAATAACTCAAAAATTAAATATATTTTTGAAACGCATTTTCATGCCGATTTTGTTAGTGGTCATGTTACCTTAACAAAACTTACTGGAGCTCCCATAATTTATGGACCAAACGCAAACCCAACTTTTGATGCTATTATAGCCAAAGATGGTCAGGTTTTTAAACTAGGTAATATTACCCTAACAGCCTTACATACCCCAGGGCACACTATGGAAAGCACCACTTATTTGCTAAAAGATGAAAACGGAAACGACCATGCTATTTTTAGTGGTGATACCTTGTTTTTAGGTGATGTTGGCAGACCAGACCTAGCACAAAAAGCAGCGAATATGACACAGGAAGATTTAGCAGGTTTACTTTTTGAAAGTTTACGCAACAAAATCATGCCTTTAGCCGATGATGTTATTGTATATCCGGCACATGGCGCGGGTTCTGCTTGCGGTAAAAACTTAAGTAAACAAACTGTTGGAACTATTGGCGACCAAAAGAAAACCAATTATGCGCTTCGTGCAAATATGACCAAAGATGAATTTATTAAAGAAGTTACTGATGGATTATTGCCTCCTCCTCAATATTTTCCTTTAAATGTGAAAATGAACAAAGAAGGTTATGATGATGTAGATGATGTTATCAATCGTGGCACAACCCCTTTAACACCATTAGAATTTGAACATCTAGCTAACGAAACAGGTGCTATTGTTTTAGATGTGCGCCATCATGATGAATTTGCAAAAGGACATATTCCCAGATCTATTTTCATTGGAATTGAAGGTAATTTTGCCCCTTGGGTTGGATCTCTTATTGCCGATGTAGAACAACCTATTTTACTGGTTACTCCCGAAGGTAAAGAAGAGGAAACTATTATACGTTTATCACGCGTAGGCTTTGATAAAACCTTAGGTTATTTAAAAGGTGGTTTTCAAGCATGGAAACATGCAGGCTTAGAATACGATACTGTAACATCTATTTCAGCTTCAGAATTAAAACAGACTTTAGATAAAGAACAAGTGCCCGTTTTTGATGTTCGAAAGGATGGTGAGTTTAAATCTGAACATGTTAAAAATGCATACCACACTTCTTTAGATTATTTAAATGAACATCTTAACGAATTTCCTGAAGACCAACCTTTTTATCTCCATTGTGCAGGTGGTTACAGGTCTATGATTGCTGCTTCTATTTTAAAAAGCAGAGGTATTCACAACTTAATTGATATAACTGGAGGTTTTGCTGCTATTAAACAAGCAGAAATCCCCGTAACAGATTACATATGCCCAACAACATTATAATTATGGCTTTTTTTTCATTCCTTTTCGGAACCCAAGTACAAAATACCAATATTAAGATATTGGAAACACAAGAATTCAAAAAACAAATTACAGGCAATTCTGTGCAATTAATTGATGTAAGAACAGCCATTGAATTCAAATCTGGTCACATTAAAACTGCTAAAAACATCGATTTTTTCTCAAGTAAATTTAATTCTCAACTAGAGAAATTAAACAAAGAAAAACCAATTTATGTTTACTGCAGAAGCGGTAACCGAAGCAACAAAGCCGCAAACCAATTAGCTAAAATGGGGTTTACTGAAATTTACGATTTAAAAGGCGGTTTTTTAAACTGGAAAGAATAAATAAGCTGACTGTTTTATTGCATTCTCAAAATTTAACTTTAGTAACATTTGTTACAAACCTTTAATAATATATTAAATACTTTTGACATGTCTTAATAGACTCACCCATAACGGTGATTAATAGCAATAAAAGCATTCTTAAATTAAGAATGCTTTTTTATTTTGCTTTGAGAGCAAAATAGAAAAGCCTACCATTTCTTTACCCTAAGCAACTATTAAATTAAGCAAACCTATTTTATCATATCTAGAGTTGTGATAGTTCTAAACCCTGTATGGTCTGAACCAGAATCTGTACTCATTCCCATTTTAGCTGAAATTCTAAAACTGGCACAGTATGATGTATTGCATAAAAAAGAACCGCCTTTTATTACGTGTTCTACTTGATAGGGATTGTCTGGGCTATAAGAAGTATTGGAACCCTTAGGATTTAAAATTGTTTGAGAGATGTCTAATTCTTTATAATAGTTAACATTAAACAAATCGCTAGTTATTTCCCAAACATTTCCAAGCATATCATATAATCCTATGGAATTTGGTGGATATGATTTTACAGGCGCTATCAATTCAAAACCATCTTTCGATTCGTTCTTTACAGGAAAAACACCCTGCCAAGTATTGGCATGCTCATTTAATATTTCAGGATTATTTCCCCATGTGTAAATATTATCTGTGTCTTTACCTTGAGCTGCAGATTCCCATTGCGCCTCGGTAGGCAATTTTCGGTTAGCCCATTTACAATAAGCTAAAGCGTCTTCTAAAGCTATGTGCACTACCGGATAATTATCTTTCCCTTCTATAGAACTTTCTGGTCCTTCTGGATGTTTCCAGTTCGCTCCTATTTTCCAAATCCACCATTGCGTATAGTTATCCATAGAAGCTACTTTATTTACATCTTTATTAAAAATTAAACTTCCAGGTTGCAAAATAGAATCATGTGGTTTAGGAGTATTTTTAGGCAGTTCTTTTTTCATTACTTCCCAGTCTACTGGTCTTTCCGCAATCGTAATGTATTTTGTTGCATCAGCAAAAGCCTTGAATTGTTTATTGGTTACTTCGGTTATATCAATAAAAAAACCATCAACAGTTACATTATGCCCAGGCATTTCTCTATGCATAGCATATTTATCGCCGTCTTTAGCGCCTTGTATAAATGTTTTTCCTGAAACCCAAACCATACCTTCTGGAGCATCAATAGGATTAACATCCCCTTGCTCTGTTTCATAAATATTTTCACTATTCTTTTTTGAGTCGTTTTTACATGCAACAAAAAGAATAATTATAAGGCATGTATAAAGGCTCAACAAGAGTTTTGTTCGCATCTTAAATAATTAGAAATGTAACAAATATACAAATTGAATATTAAACAAAAACTGCTTAAAAATTCAAACTATAATTTATATTTGAACCAAACTAAACTAAAACATTATGCAAATTTTATCTTTTTTGGGCTTTACTATATTAGTAGCTGTAATCTCATATTTTAAAACTAGGAAAACTGATGAGTCTACTTCAGATGGTTATTTCTTAGGAGGCAGGAGTTTAACAGGTGTTGTTATTGCTGGTTCGCTACTCTTAACAAACCTATCAACCGAACAGATTGTTGGATTAAATGGTTCAGCCTATAAAGAAGGTATTTTAGTTATGGCATGGGAAACGTTAGCTGCCATAGCTATGGTAATAACAGCTTTGTTTTTATTACCAAGATATTTAGGAGGCGGTATTGCAACCATTCCTACCTTTTTAGAACAACGTTACAACAAAACCACTAAAGCAGTTACTTCAGGGTTGTTTTTATCAGGTTATGTTGTTGTATTATTACCAATAGTACTTTATTCTGGAGCTTTAGCTATTAATGCTATGTTTAATGTACCAGAAATGTTAGGTGTTTCAAAAAACTTGGCGTTATGGATAACTGTTTTTTCAATAGGCATTATTGGTTCTATTTACGCCATTTTTGGTGGTTTAAAGGCTGTTGCCGTATCAGATACAATTAATGCCGTTGGTTTATTAATTGGAGGTCTTTTAATTCCTTTCTTTGGTTTGCGCGAAATTGGAGGAGGGAGCATTTCTGAAGGTATCACCACATTAATGACTTCTAACCCAGAAAAATTTAATGCCATTGGTGATACCAGTTCATCAATACCTTTTTCAACTATTTTTACAGGTATGATGCTGGTTCAATTATTTTATTGGGGAACCAACCAAGCTATTATACAAAGAGCCTTAGGTGCTAAAAATTTAAAAGAAGGTCAAAAAGGGTTACTACTCGCCTCTTTTATAAAAATTTTAGGTCCACTTATTGTTGTGGTTCCCGGTATCATTGCTTTTCATTTATTTCAAGGTAGTCTTGCAAACCCAGACGAAGCCTATCCCAAACTTGTAACACAAGTATTACCTGCTTCTTTAGTTGGCTTTTTTGCTGCCGTGCTTTTTGGTGCCATATTAAGTTCTTTTAATAGCGCACTTAATAGTTCTGTTACTTTATTTGGTATTGATATTTATAAAGAATTCGTCAATAAAGAAGCTTCGGAAAAGGAGACTGTGAAGGCCGGTAAACTTTTCGGGGTGTTTTTAGCTCTATTGTCTATGTTTGTAGCTCCCTTTATTGCTAATGCACCTGATGGCCTGTTTGGATACCTTCAAGAAGTTAATGGCTGTTATAGTATTCCTATTTTAACCATTATTGTTGTGGGGTATTTAACAAAGCGAGTACCTGCTAAAGCTGCAAATATTGCTATTGTTTTGGGTGCTATTTTATATATGATAAGTCAATTTGTACTGAAACCTTATGTATTTGGAGCCGATAACTATCCACATTATTTACACGTTATGGCTATTTTGTTTGTTATGAATATTATAATTATGCTAATTATTGGGAAGTTAAGCCCAAGAACATCAGATTACAACCAAGTGTTTACAAACGAGGTAGACATTACTCCTTGGAAACACGCAAAAACCATTGGAGCAGTCATTATATTAATAGTTGTATCTATATATATCTATTTTTCTTAGGCTACAGTTTAGTAAAAGTTGCTTCAAAAAAAAGTCCAGATTTTTAAACTTTAAAAATCTGGACTTTTTTTGAAGCTATTTATATTTAATGAAATTTAATTAACTGTATAAACTCAATAAATCAATTATAAACATGGTAGCTTTAAAGCATAACTTTTTGACCAGAAATTATTTAGAAAACTAGAAAGATTTAGACACGCCAAGTCCAAAGGACAAATAATTTAAATCCATGCTTATTGTTTGATTTTGAATTACATCTATATCTCTTGAAAGTGAACGATATCTTAAACTTGGACGTAAACTCCAGTTACTACCAATTACATAATCTAACCCCGTTTCAATTTGCCATCCCAAACCATGACCAGAATCGTCAATGAGTTCTCCATTCACATCCTCAAGCTTTAAATGATTGTAAATGGCACCTAATCTAAATAAATATGATAAATCTTCTGAAATCCATAAAGGATGAATAAATTGTAAACCAAAGGTATAGCCATTCTCTTCAAAGTCCATATTAGAATCTTCTATTGAAAAGGTATTATTGCCCCAACCCAAATAGGTATGCAAATGTTCCATAAATCTATAACCTACAGTGACTTCAAAACCAAAGCCAGTTTCAATGTTTGAGCCCTTAAAATCTTCCGCTGGAAAGTTAATTCCTGGTCTAAACTCAGCAGACCATTTGTTCTGTGCTTCTAGTGTACTTCCTAAAAATAGTATTGAAATCATTATTATTTTAATCTGTTTCATGATAAAATAATTTTAGTTTGTACTATAAAGTTTCAGCCCTCGTTTTAATGCGATTATTTTTTGTTTCGATAATGTTTCTCAAGGTGTTTCTTTTTGTTTTTCCACTATAGATTGCAACACTTCAAATGAATGATTTACATATTCTAACAACTCATTGAGTTATAGCTGTGTTAAAAAATCAACGAATTTAAGCCGTATTTTTTTAAAACTGATCGCAAGTCCGTCAATGGAAGTTCAATTGAATACGTACCTGTATAAGATGGACATATCACACAATCATCAAAATAAAATTCGATATAAGTATCGTTAAACACAAAGTTGTTTTTACTAATAAAAAAATCGTCTGAAGATACTTCCCAACAATCATAATACATCTTGCCTTTACCAATTTGTTTATTTATAGTTTCGTTTATGATTTCTACTAACTCTTCTTCTGATCCTTGCGTAAAAAAATCTTCATACTTCATAAAGACGCCTCTAATTAAATCGAAATTAAAACAGTCGAAAGAATAACTAGGATGCATGGCTCCCGAATAAAAATTTTCTTTATAAAACAACACACTTACAAGCCGATCATTAACATTGTATATTTTGTAATCTATAAACCGTTCTTCCTTAAATGTTATAGCTTCTATACTATCGCATAACAATTTACTCGCCATGATATCAGATTCAATTTTGGTTATATTAATATAATAATCATTTATAAACTTATTAAAATTTCCGTTAGTTCGATTATAAGAATCATTAAGTAAAGGGTAATTAAAATTGATGGTGTAGTTTTTGTATTCAGTATGGCGGTTCAAACTATTATGTTGGTAGCTGTTTATTTTGG
>NZ_JAZHYP010000017.1:0-4376 GCF_039650365.1 Mariniflexile soesokkakense
GATCTAGGTTGAAATCGTTGTTGCTGCCCTCGTCGCACTCGGCGTCATAGCCATAATCATACCCGTCGGTAGTTGTTTCACTGAAGCCCATAAGCACTTCTCTTCGTGTTTTTGGACCCACCACCGAATTAAACTCCATGCGGATTTTCTTCATTGAGTTATTTTGTTGCTCTTCGCCTGAATTCTTATCCTTTGTTTTCGGTTTTGTAGATTTTAAGAATGTAGAGCCGTTATTATATGTGCCGTTGGCATCAGACTCCTTAACAAAAATCCTTTGGCTGTTATTGAAAACCACCGTTCCGTTGGCTATAATTTCTGTAATAAAGCCCTGCCCAACCGGAAGGTATCTTGTCGGGGTTACCGTCCCGTCTTGCGAGCCATTGTTCCCGCCATAGAACCCAACAAATTGATACGCTCTACAAGACCCTAATTTGTTTACTTGGGCATAGCCACCTTGGTATTCATTTAAGTTGTGTGAATTTCCATCCCACTGTTGCCATAGCTGTAAATGACCTCCTATAACTCCCGCATTATCATCAATAAATTTATGAACATCTAATGCTGATGGATAGGGGTTTCCTAAAAGGAATTCTGTTTTTGATACAGAAGTTACAGATCCAGGGCCGCCTTTATCGGTAACACTTACTAAAATAGTCCCATTATTGGGCTTGCCTTCAAAGATGTATTGTTGCTGCAAACCAGCATTTCCAGTGCCTTTTTGGGTATAACCAATACCCGGGTTTAATAATGCGCTTGGGCTTAATGATACCCAATCCCAGTAGGTCAGACCATTTTTATAGGTATATAACCATGTTGTGCTTATTTTGTTCGTTTGATTATACGACGAGGTAAATTGCATATTAATTCCCAACTCGTTTTTAAGCATGTTTAGCTTAAAGGCCGTATTATTGGCATTGTTGGTTGCTGCGTTGTTATTGGTCAAGCCTGTTGCCCCTGTGGTTCCTACTGGCGATGACCAATAGTTGTACCTAAACACATTAGAAGTACCTTTTTGGCGGCGTAGAATTTTTCCTGTGGCAGAAGTTACCAGGTCGCTGGTTGAAGTTTGTATAAGTTGTGAATCGTCTTTTAGGTCTAAGGTGCCGTTTAATCCGAAATACCAACTATTACTAACTTGATTCGTGCCGTTTACTGTTAATGTTTTATTCGTATCAATATATAATCCAATAGATTTTAATGAATTATTGGTTGACACATTGTGTTTGATTTCTATAATACTCCAGTCTTTAATACTTGTTGCATCTTTAATATCCCAGACACTGCCATATAGCCAAGTGTTTGCAGATGCCCAATCGCCATCTGCCTTTGTTACATAAGGTATTGGGGCGGTTTCATCTTGAAATGTAGAAATATTACGAACTTTAGTAATTCTATTAAAAGATGAAAAATCTGAAGTACGCGTATTAGAAACAATATTGCTTAAAGGGTAATATGCTAATAAAGTTGTCCATGCTATTGTGGCATTGGTGGAGGTATCTGTAATATTTTTATTAATTACTTTTCCTTTTACTATACCGCCATTATTTTTAATTTCTTGATAAACCACACGTTGTATTTGGCTATCTGTAAGTGTTGTATTAAAAACCCTTACTTCATCTATATCGCCTTTAAAGTATTCACTTCCAGTACCGGTTGATCTGCGCCCTATTTCAAAATTACCATTTGTAGAGGCAGAATTGGCTATGGCAGACCCAGTAGCACCAACATTTACACTTGTTGAAAAAACACCATCTACATACAGTTTCATAAGTCCTGTGGTACTAGAAAAAGTTCCAGTTATATGGTGCCATTCATCGTATTTAATATTAGCAGCTGCCGAAATTGTTTTTAAGGTTGTTGCTGCCGTTTTTAAGGTGAATGTGGGTTTATTGCCATTTGCCAGCCATAATCTACAGCCTACATCCTCGCCCGCAATGGTCATATTGGTGGTGTTTCCGGAATCGGACAATACCCAAGCCATGATAGTTATATTGCTTTTACCGTTAATAAAATTGGATGTTGTTACATAATCATCTATTCCATCAAAATCAAGCTTAGATTCTTCAATAAAAGGGTTCACTACAACACCACTTCCGCAATTAGATAAAATTTCTTCATTCGTTGCTGGAATTACAATATTATGTACAATGTCTATTTCTTGGGTACAACTACCACAAACTGAATCAAATCCTCCGCCGTCATCTACATCATAAAACATATTGCCAGTAATACTCGCTCCATTTAAAAGTTGCGCATTTTGTCTAACAATTACTAAAGAGTTGATATTATTACCAACAATTTTGTCGTTGGTTAAAACTAAATTAGTAGTTACTAATGTACCATAATTAAAAAAAGTAGAACTATTAACAGTAAGACTACCATCTAAAATTATTAAACCATTATTAGTGACATTAGAATTAAAACTTAAATTCCCCCGGATATACATTGAGCAATAATTTTCGAGTCCACTTCCCCCCGTACCAGTCACAGAACCCGTTACATCTACAATTCCACAATTTTTCAAAGGACTATTTAAAGGAACATCTCCTTGTACGTTAATCCTTGCGTTTTGATAATTAATAACTAATGCACCGTTTGTTCCAGAAGTGTTTAAAGATCCTATTACATTCACAACTCCCTTGTTTTTAATAACAGTAGCTCCACTAGGCGCTAAATTAGTTGGATATCTGAAAGCACCAGTAGATTCAATAAAAATATCTGTAGTACTAAAGGACGTATTTGTTGGTAAATTCATGGTTCCTTCTATAATCAATGTCGAACCATTATTAAACCCATTTATAGAACCCGAATACGTAACACCTGGTGCTACATAAAAAGTTCCTTTTATTAAAGTGAAATTATTAGCATTATTGGCTCGAATACAAATAGACTCTCCCGAATTGTTAGTGGTAGGAGCTGAAATGGGCAAACCTAAAGCATTAACCCAGCCTGAAGATGTAAAACTATAAGTACAGTTAGTTGGTGCGCCTGGTGAATTAAATGGTGTGCCACTACAAGTCTGAGCTTCGACGGGGCGAAACAGAAACAAACATAATATACATAAAATGATATGTAAAGTAGGCTTCATAATGTTAACAGTTAGATTTGGGACTTTAATTATTCATTTTTTTTGTATACATAAATTTAATACTACAAAATGAATACTTGAGGGGAGTAAACATTAATAAACAAACCAAATTAATGGCCTTGAATGAATTAATTAGGGCAATA
This sequence comes from Mariniflexile soesokkakense, assembly GCF_039650365.1. NCBI lineage: Bacteria > Pseudomonadati > Bacteroidota > Flavobacteriia > Flavobacteriales > Flavobacteriaceae > Mariniflexile > Mariniflexile soesokkakense. Next base: position 3,232 of record NZ_JAZHYP010000017.1, read on the forward strand.
TTAATAATAAATCATTTAATAATCTAATAAAACGAGGACTTTTTATCGATTAAACAACATATAAATCCGTTAAAATACCAAAAACTACTAAACATGATACTGTTTAAACTAATTAACAATTATTTTTTTGGAGGTTACCTCACCCGTTTTGGCCCTAAACCATGCCACATAGGTCCCTGTTGGCACGTTTGATATTTTTAGCCCGTTTTTGAGGGCTTCCCGTGGTACGTCGTTAAATTCCATTACCGTTTGCCCGCGCATATTTACTATGGCCAGTTTATCGATAGAGGAGCTCATTTTTTTACCGTACAAGGTGCTTGTTGCGTTTTGGTAGTAAATAAAATTCTCGTTAGTGGCTGTTTCTTCCGTACTTAGGCCCTGCTGTTCTGTCTGGAACACGATCTCGAACCTTTTGTTGAACTTGCCCTGTAGCGATGAGAACCTGTAGGGCGTACTTTGGGTCAGATCGAAATATTCGCCTGTTTCATTGTCTCTTAAATATACATCTTGGTCTCCATCTAAGTTTTCAAGCTCCGTTGCCCTGATCTCAAAGGTATTGTTGCCCGATGATTTAAAGTTCAGTGGTACCACCTTATCGTTGGCAATAGGTCCGTATGCCTGTATGTTCATGTTCTTTCCGTCCAGATCTAGGTTGAAATCGTTGTTGCTGCCCTCGTCGCACTCGGCGTCATAGCCATAGTCATACCCATCGGTAGTCGCTTCACTGAAGCCCATAAGCAGTTCCCTTCGTATTTTTGGCCCCACCACCGAATTAAACTCCAAACGGATTTTCTTCATCACATCGCTTGGTTGTGCCTCGGACGAGCTTTTGCTTTTAGCCTTAGATGATTTTGAAAAGGTTGATCCATTGCCGTAAGAACCGTCGGCATCGGCTTCTTTAACGAATACCCTTTGTCCGTTATTGAAAACCACCGTTCCGTTGGCTATGATCTCTGTGATAAAGCCCTGCCCAACCGGAAGGTATCTTGTCGGGGTTACCGTCCCGTCTTGCGAGCCATTGTTCCCGCCATAGAACCCAACGAACTGATAGGCCCTGCAGGACCCCAATTTGTTTACCTGGGCATAGCCTCCTTGGTATTCATTTAAGTTGTGTGAATTTCCATCCCATTGTTGCCATAATTGCA
>NZ_JAZHYP010000018.1:0-3270 GCF_039650365.1 Mariniflexile soesokkakense
TGGGAATCGTCTTCCAGATTAAGCGTGCCGTTTAGTTCCAAATACCAACTGTTTTTGATAAGGTTGCTACCGTTTACTTTTAAAGATTTACCATTCTCTATAATTAATCCAAGATTATTATGTGAATTTGATGTAGTAACGTTATTAGCAATTTTTACAATACTACAATCTATATTTTTACTAACATCGTCAATATCCCAAACATCACCATGTAGCCAAGTGTCTTCATCTGTCCATACACCGTCTGCTTTAGTTATATAGGGCAATGGAGCCGTTTGATCTTGAATTGTTAAAATATTATTCAATCGAGCTATATATCCTTTTGACGAAAAATCTAAAGTTGTAGCATTAACAATATTGGTCATAGGGTAATAAGCCTGCAAGTTTGTCCAAGGGATTGTTAAAGTCGTAACATCATCTGCGATCACTTTAGCTATAACAGCTCCTGAAACATTGCCTGAATTATTAACGATCTCCTGATTTATAGTTTTATGCAATTGACTTTGGGTTAAAGCCACATTAAAGACACGAACTTCATCAATATCTCCATTAAAATAAGCAGTATTTGATGCCGATTTTTTACCAATGCTAAACGCAGCAGACGACGTATTTATAGCTGATGATAAGGCGCTGTCATTGCTAGTGCCTAATAAAGTACCATTTAGGTATACTTTTAACTTATTTGATCCCGCTGTTTTATCAAAAATAACAGCAATATGTGTCCATTGATTATTAATTAAAGAACATGAGCCTGACAAGGTAACTGTTAGCCCATTTATTTTTACTACAGGTATTTTTGAGCTGTTAATTTGAATATCAAAATTGCCTTGACTCACAATAGTTCCTGTACTTGAAAATGTTGGATCTATTCTAACCCATGCCATTACCGTTGCTTGATTATAGCCACTTAAGTTAAGATTACTACTTAAGTAATCATCTACACCATCAAAATCTATGGTTGCTGAAGCTGGTGGATTCACATCAAAATAATCTCTATAATCCAAATCGCCTCCAGAACTCAAATCACCATCTGTATCTGGCAAAATACTAGAAGTTGGGTTGTTTATTTCATCATTGACATCTAAGGGGTCATTCAAATTGGAGCCTTCAAAAATATTATCTAAACCATCACCATCCGAATCGGTAAATGTTGTAATTACATTTGCCATCCCATTTTCTTCAATATCTGGCAATCCGTCGTTGTCTGAATCTAAATCTCTAAAATCAGGAATGCCATCCAAATCCGTATCTACAAGAACCAAGAATCCTAATCCGTAATTATCGTCTATTCCATTTTGGTCTAAATCTGCAATTCCAGAACCCACACCGCTTGGTGCTATGTAGCCCAAGGTTGTTTGGGCTTCCACATTATCTGGAATTCCATCGTTATCACTATCTATATCTAAATAATCAGGTAACCCATCACTATCTGTATCTTCACAATTAGGAAGTACATATAATTGCACTTTATCTACAAAGTTTCCAGAAGTTGTTCCGCCTCCGGAAGCCACCGAAATAGCCGTAAAGGTTAATCTGGTTGTTGTTTGTCCTGCAGGCACTACATAAGTACCTGAATGCTCTGTCCATGACGCATCTCCTGCCGAACTGAAATTTCCCTGACTGGTTAAAGTGCCGCTTGGATTACCAATAAGTAATCTAACAACATCTTGTTGAGCACTACCTGCAAAGCCAGTACGTTTCCTGTGTGCAAAAGACCATCGCAATACATCGCCAGGGGAGGTTGCAATATCTTGATACAAACCGTCGTTAGTTGTTGCATTTACTTCAGCCCACTGAGATCCTGAAAATGCTCTACCGCCAGCGTCATTACTAGCTGTTTGTGAATTATGCCAAATTTCTAAATGATTATTTGCTACATCTGAACTTTTCCAATTTGGAATATTACTGGCATCTCCTTTCCAAATCCCTGTGGTTGGTACCACATCGGTTGGCCCACCATCTAAACCATTGGTAATGTTTAAAACTTCAAAATCAGGATTTAATAATGGTTTTTTGCCTAAATCTGAACATTCATCAACATCTAAGATGCCATCATTATCATCGTCTAAATCATCTACGTCACTAAACCCATCTTTATCTTGATCGGGTAGTGTTAAAATAAATAACTTTCCATCTGCATGATCAGCGCTTGAAGCTGTTAATTGCGCTTTGGTAATAATGGAGCCTCTTGGCGCAATATCATCAAGGTAAAACAAAGCAATTCCAATAGTCCCGTTATTTTCAACCACACGATCACTTAACCAATAGTCCGTTCCAGTTGGTGGTGGTTTTATAGTACCTGGAGTTCCAATATTACCGCTAGACCCAGTACCTCCAAATCCCCATTGTGTTGTTGTTTCATTTACAAAAGTTTCACCCAAAGATTGTACTGCACCTCCTCCAACAGGGATTCCAAAAAGTTCAACATGATAACAGTTATTTGCATTTCGTTCTGTAACAGCGATAATACCACTAGAACTTGCAAAAATACCTGTGCCATAAGTTAAGGTTTGTCTTTGCCCTGTGGTTGTTTGTTCTGAGATATAATTATCACAAATATTTTGTCCGTTTGAAGCGGATTCGAAATAATGGTTCAAGTTTAAATCTTGAAACGAAGCTAACGCAGATGCATTCCATGTAGCACTTGCACTGGTTGTTTCTGTGTACACACCATTCTTTCTTATTTTATTTACGCTATGACCATTAGGGCCCAATTGTGTTAATGCATAGCCTATTGGTAAACCATAGTTTTGGTATATAAGGCTGTTAACAGTAATGCTTTTTATTGTAGCCGATTGATTTGAATTGGTTTGACTATCACTCCATTGAAAGCTTACGCCTGTTCGAATACTTGGCGCATTGGTTTGAGCAATTAGTTTACCTAACAAAAAACAAGTAGAAAAAAAACAGAGTAATAGTTTTACTTTCATAATTAATAGATTTGGGGAAATCAAAAATTAACTTATAATAAATTTGTTGTCACTACTAAAAAATCAATTCTTATTATTCAAGAATCGCTAATACTACAGTCTATTAACGGCAGTAAAATGATTAATAACAAAAACACATTTAAACTAAACTTGAGGGAAAGAATATTTAAATTACTGAAATCAAAATACAATATTAGAATAAATAATCGACAAAACACAAACTTTATCCGATTAAATACTATTTTTTATCAAAATTCTTAGTTTACTATCATTTTTTTAGTAAAGACCTCACCCGTTTTGGCCCTAAACCATGCCACATAGGTCCCTGTTGGCACGTTTG
>NZ_JAZHYP010000019.1:0-2221 GCF_039650365.1 Mariniflexile soesokkakense
GCTTGCATCTGATTTTCCTTCGGAAAATCCTCGCACACAAACACGCAACTTTCCATACACATAAACGTTGTGTGTAATTTGAGAAAAACGAAATGACAACATTGAAAATCGATGGTAAAAAACTAACTAATTGGAATTCTTTTCACTCTGAATTTAAATCAGAACTGAATTTTCCAGATTATTACGGAGAAAATATGAATGCTTGGATTGACTGTGTTGATGAATTGACCGAAAAGCCAACATTGTTGCAAATTGAGAATGGAAAGTTTCTAAAAGAAAATAAACCTGAATTACTAAATGCCATTTTAGAGTGTGGAGCTTTTGTCAATTATAGAAAAATAGAGCAAGGAGAAAAACCGAATTTAATAATTGCAGTAGATTAAAAAATGATTGTTCCTGATATAGAAATTGTAACAATATTAGTCATAATATTTTTCGGACTTCCAATAATTTGGAATGCTCGAAAAAACGGACTTTGGAAATCCTTCAACTTTATCGGACTGATAAAAACAATTAATAAATCCTTAATAATTCAAGGTATAATCGGACTGATTTTAATACTTCTGACTTGGTTATGGAATTCAGCGGACTTTAAATTTGACAGTTTTGTTGCAGGAACAACTTATACATATTTAATAATCGGAATTTTCATGTATTTACCAGCATTGGGAATTCTGAATTTAATAAAACTCGGAATCAAGAAAAACCTTGGAAAACAATAAGCGGAATAAAAAAACTACACACAACACAGTATATAAAAAATTGCTGGATTTGTGCTTAATCAAAGGTCGTTGCACGTTTGTTACGTCTGATTTTCCTTCGGAAAATCCTCGCATACAAACACGCAACTTTTCATATACATAAACGTTGCCAGTAATTTAAAAAACATTGGAAGTCACAAAAAAAGACATAGAAAAATTAATTAGATTGAGGAAAGAAGACACTTTTCTAAATCACTTATGGAATGTTTTTTCACGTGATTTTCGTCAGAAAGGAGAAATAGGTCGAAATGAAATAAAAGTTTGGAGACAAAATATGTGGAATACGACTTTTTACCCAGTCTTTACCTTTGAATTAAATGCAAACAATCATTTAGTTAATATTACTAGCAAATTGAATCCGATTGGAAAATCATTAATTGGAATTTTCATAGTTGGATTTCTATATGCTATATTTCCTAAAAACCCATTAGAATTTGACTTATTTGAAAGTTGGCCAATAATTGCTGTTATCGGTGCTTTTACTATAATTTTCACTTTATTCTGGCGAATGATTTACCGATTTGAAAGACAAAACCAACTTGATGAAATGTTTGAATTTTTAGATATAGAAGTTGAGAAACAGAAACCAGAAAAAGAATGGTCATTCAAAAGAACTTTAATTAGGTTATTTACTTATCCGTTTTGCATCTTTCTCATTGGACTGACTTTTTTCATGGCTATTCCTAATGGACAATATGCTTTGGCAATTGGTACTTTAGGCTTTGTTGGTTTTTACCTTGTGACTGATTTAAAAATGATATTTAGAAAAAAAACTACTGGCAACAATGTATAAAAATAATGCGTAGTTTAGTGCTTAATCCAAGGTTAGTGCCATTTTGTTACGTCTGATTTTCCTGCGGAAAATCCTCGCACACAAAACCGCACTATTCTTATACGTAAACGTTGTGCATAATATGAAAAAAACGAAATTACTACTATTTACGTTATTATTAATCGGACTTAATTCCAGTGCGCAAGAATTAACTTGTGCGGATTTTAAAATCGGAACTTTCTATATTCCTACGAATGATGAAATGAAAAAATATACAATCACATCAAAAGATAGTATAAATGAAATAACTGCTGAAAGAGACCTTTCTATTAATCGATATGTAGTTATTAGAGAAAAAAACTCTCAAACCGAATGGAAAAATGGAATTGGTAACGGAACCCCAACCTATGAAATTCTTGAATGGATTGATGATTGTACTTATCGATTAACTTACGATTCTTCTAAAGGAGAAATGGACGAAATGACTAAATGGGTTAATGAAAATAATGGAATTATTATATCAAAAACAAAAATTGAAGGAAAGTGTCTGTATTACAACGCAACTATGACATCAAACGATGGACAAAAAATATCGCAAGACGGAATAATTTGTGTGGAATAAATACTATGCACAACATTGTATAAAAATAATGCGTAAGTTTATTCCTAAATCAAAAGTTAGTGCTTG